>CAMCXT010000040.1 GCA_945883545.1 Chitinophaga pinensis
TGGAAAAAATTGAAAATTACCGGTGGGAATACAATCATTTTAGACCACACAGTTCTTTGAATGATTTAACTCCGAAAGAATTTGTAAACTTGCATGAAGATAAATCGGAAACTCCAATTAAAAGTGTCTGAAATATAGGGAGTACCTCACAAATTTGAACTTCCAATTTATAACCGGTTCGAAAAACGGGGTACTTACAGTTGTTGCTCAAAGGAAAGAGGAGGGAATTTTAGAGAACTTATTTTTAAGACAAGTTCGAAATGGTGCAATTTTAATTTTCAAAGGCGTTGACGAAGAAAAAGTTAAAGAGCTTATGATAACACTACCTTTTTACAAATTGAAAAAAAACGTCGAATACTTAAGCATAATAAAACAGTTTTAAATACTGAATAGTAGTTATAAATATACAAACGCTAACAACGCTTTTTCAATATCGTGACACCTCAAAATGTTTGAGATGTGACGGTTTTACTTTAAAATTTATTTCGTAAAAGGTCACTGAAAAATAGCGGATTTACTTTACACAGAACTCCTAAAAATCAACCAATTGTTTGGAAATTCTCATTCACTTTAATACATTTGAACAGCTGTTTAATGAGTTTTAATCAATAAAATAAAATTATAGATGAATACCAAAGATCTTTACAATTCTCAGGCTAGTGATTGGGCTAGAAATGAACCTATTCTCCTTTCGGACTATTCTGCCCGACCATTTGTTATGGATTTGTGCGAGCCTACAAGAGGTAAGCGAATTCTTGACATAGGCTGCGGTGAAGGATATGTGGGGAGAAAAATTGCTATCGCAGGTGCCAAGCATGTTCATGGTATAGATATATCTGAAAAAATGATTGAAGCTGCTATAGCCAATCAAGTTAATAGCGGTCTAGAAAATTTGAGTTATGCGGTTCAAGACATCAGAAATGCAGAACTGACAGTTGCAGAGTCTTATGATATTGTTTTGGGTATGTTTCTGTTCAATTACCTAAGTGTCGAAGATACCCAACTTGTCATGAAGAAAGCATTTGACGTAATTAAACCCGGAGGATATTTTATTTTTTCTGTACCTCATCCATTTTTAGCATTTTTAAAAAAAGATAAATACCCGTTTTATTTCGAAGCTCAAAATGGTTATTTTTCTGGAAGAAATATTCTTTTTCCTGGAGAAATTTGGCGAAGAGACGGTGTTTCTGTGAATGTACAATGCATTCATAAAACATTTGAAGATTACTTCAAAGGATTAAATGATAGTGGATTTACAACCATGGCAGAAGTCTATGAATTGAGAATTACAGAAGAACAGTTTAAGCTTGATCCTGCATTTTTTGGTCCACTCATGGATTATCCACTACATGTTGCTTTTAAGATTAAAAAACAGGACAAATGAGTGCAGACAAGCTCGCGAAAATGACATGGGATAACCTTCCATTTTCTGAGGAATTTATCTTCGACTTACACAAAGATTTTTCTAACTTAACAACCAATCTTACAGAAGTTCAGAAAAAACTACTTATTGAGAGTCCTAATGAATTCAATACTAATGTTTCAAATAATTGGCTTAATGAGTTACATTTAAAATTAAAGGCATCTCCGGGTTTTGTGCTCATCAAAACAGGGGATTTATTTACTGATGAAGAACTAAGATGCATTTATGCACTTTGTTGCCGGAGTCTTGGCTTGCTGAATAACCTTTATGGATACTTCTACGATGTGATCGACCAAGGCCTTGATTTCACGAAAAAAGCCATTCCTGTTTCCATGACCAGTGCAAGTACAGGCTATCATACTGACAGCACTGCAAAAAATTACTTGCCCGACATAGTTGGTCTTTTGTGTCTTTATCCAGGAGCAGTTGGCGGAGATTCTCTATTAACCAATGCCGCGAACCTTTATAATCACTTGTATCAGAATTTTTTGAATGAACTTAAATTAATGCAGAATCCTATCATTAGAGACGTGATTACACCAGGAACCACGAATTCAGCTGAGACAATAATTGAGAATGCATTTCCAATTTTTTCTTTTCCTAATGAAGGCTTTACATTTAGGTATATGCGATTTTGGATTGAGTCAGCGTATCAGAAAACAGGGCAAATTATGCCTAAAGAATTAATTCAAGGTCTCAATGAAACCGATCTATTCTTTTCAAGCTCTCAAAATCATCTTCAATATAGATTGGAAAGAGGGGACATTCTCTTATTGAATAATCGATTTATTTGTCACAACCGAACTGCCTTTGAAAACAACACCGAGAGTTCCGCCAGCCACAGAAAACTTGTAAGATCATGGATTAATTTCGAATAGACTTAGGTTTAAGTTTATGGTTTCACTATATCATAACAAGAAAAAGAAATATTTATAACGTACAACCGTTTTTATCGACTTAAGCCTAAAACATAAGGACAATTTTATTTAGAATCAACTTTAGGAAATAACTAAAACATTTCGCAAGGCTTTGCTGTTTCTTATAATATTTAAGAAATTTACAGCATGAAAAAGTTCCTTCCATTCCTTTTGCCATTTGTTCTTATTGCAGGCATTGGATGGCTTTATACTCAATCTGGAAGTCCTAAGAAGATTTTCAAAAAACTTCCAATTCTTGGAAACCACAAACTTGACACAATTCAAGTAGACGGAAAACAAAGCATAGACACTATTTTTCATACCGTGCCTCCATTTACTTTTATCAATCAAAAAGGAGAAACGATAACAGAGGCTAGTGTTAAAGGGAAGGTATACGTTGTCGATTATTTCTTTACAACATGCCAAAGTATTTGCCCTATTATGAGTAAGCAATTAACAAGAGTTTACAAAGGCAATAAAGACATCATGATTTTATCTCACACCGTTGATCCAGAAACAGATAGCCCTCAAGTGTTAAATGAATATGCATCGGTACATAAGGCTGATCCAAAACGTTGGGTTTTTCTTACTGGCTCTAAATCCGAATTGTATAAACAGGCTAGAATTGGATATCTATTAGATGCTCAAGAAGGAAATGGAGGACCAGAAGACTTTATCCACACACAAAATTTTGCTCTTATAGACAAAAAAGGAAGAATCCGTGGCTTTTATGATGGCACAGACTCTTCCGCAGTGAATGATTTGATTACAGATATTGATTTCCTTATCGATGAAAATTAATATCAGAATTTAAATGAAATTCCAACTCCAAGAACTTCTTTGAATTGTGTTCTTGGACCAGTACCATCTACTTCAATCCCGTTCACTATTCTCTTAACTGGAACTTGAACATCATGGTCGTATATTAAATTTGTGAAGATGCTAGTTGTCAACCATTTATTTGCTTTGATAAGCAAAATAGTTTCCCAGTTGACATCGATATTCTGTCTTTGTTCAGAAATTGGATCCGTATAATTGTTGAACAATTGAAGATTGGATATGATGCTTACATTCTTAGCTACATCCTTTTGAAGCCTAGCCCTCAAATACGCACCAAATTCTAATCTAATCTTTTCGCCCTCAGCAACTATATTGCCCGAAGAGTCTCGAATTGCTGGTTTAACACCAAATTGACCTGCATTCGCTAAACTTTGATTAAGTACAAATGTAGATCTTCCAGTTGCTGGCGATAAAAACAAAGAAAACCAATCATTGGGTTTGTAGTCGAATCCTAAGGCCAAAGAAAGATATGCAGGAGCCATAAAATCGGATATTATCGTACTATCATCAGGAAAATTAAAACCAGGCGCAAATTGAGTCCTAAAGTTCATTAAACCTGCATAGTAGAACTTACCTTTTGCTTTCTTGCCAAACTTAGCATTGAGTTCAAGTTTATCTTCATTTTTCCTCATTGATTGACTCGTTGTGGAAATGACTCCGAAACCACCATCAAGCAAGGACTCAAAATAAAGATCATTTTTTCTATACTTCCAAAAATAATTCCCTAACACTGTAGCCGAAAGCGCACTTTCTCCACCGGCAGCCCAATTTTGAAGCGCTACTTGATTGAATGAAAAGGATAAAAATCCACCTCTTTTCCAACCATTAACTGTGGTATCCTCTTTTACTTCGATTTGTCCAAACAAATAAGTAATTTGAAAAAAAACTGCAAAAAATAAGAAGATCCTCTTCATTCTATCTTCTCTCTTTTAACAAATCACGAATTTCCGAAAGCAAATTTTCTTCCTTCGTTGGCGCAGGTTCACTTGGAAGAAGAGCTACTTCTTGTTTTTTCAAAGAATTCAATCCCTTAATCACCATAAAAAGAGCAAAAGCGATAATTAAAAAGGCGATTATTGCTTGAATGAATTTTCCATAAGCAATAACGGCATCTCCAATTTCTACAGCTCTATCATTGAAGTTTATGCCTCCAGAAACTACTCCTAATAGAGGCATCAAAATATCCCCCACTAAGGAGTTAACAATTCCACCAAATGCACCGCCGATGATCACACCGACTGCAAGGTCTACTACATTGCCGTTCATGGCAAAATCTCTGAATTCTTTAATGATTCCCATTTTGTTTTTTAGATTGGAACGCAATATAAAAAAACTTAAATCGATCAGCATATGAATAACCTACAAGTTTATTCACAAAAAAGCTCCCGAAATTCACAAAGAATTCCGAGAGCTTCAAAAGATTTTGAAGATTTATTTTTTAGTTACTCTAGCACTTAAACGCTGAGTTCCAGAAGTCCATACCGCAGTATATACACCGCTTGGAAGTTCAGAAATATTCGTTTGAACAATCCCATTACCAGCAGATTTGATAGCAATAGATCTTACTTCAGCACCAAGGATATTGTACAATTTAAGATCACCTTGCTCAGTGCTTCCTAGAGAAAAGTTAACCATCGATCCATCAGAAGGATTTGGCCAAACTTGCATCTCGTTTAAAACTTCCTGCTGCTGTTGAGTTGATTTGATGATCAGTTTTAATCTTCCTTTCTTGATAGATGCAGGATTTTCGTTCACTTCAATTGCAATCTTCAACCCCTCAATTAATCGGGTTGTTGTTCCTTTATATTCATCCTTCAAATAAAAAGAAACCCCATTTCCGAAACTACTCAATTGAGAAGCTTGGAATTCATAAACACCTGCAATAGCGTTTAAATTCAATGGAATTAACTTTTCTGAAGATTCAAGATCTGGAGCATTAAAAATATGCGCTGAAAATTCTTCACCGATATCATTGATCGCTGAAATATTCACAGGCAAATCAGGTAAAATTGGCTTGGTCGCATCGAATGCGTCTTCGAATGATTCAGTTGCAAATTCATCATATCCAATTACTACCTCATCAGAAATTTCCATTTGGGCATTCGAAACAGTTAATCGAAGCTGATTTTGAATCAAGCCATTTCTAAACATCAAGGTATCTGGGAACTGCGATGATTTTACGAGTTCATTAATATTTAAAACCGGATTCGATGCAGTTGCTTTCAAGAAAAATGCTTGTCCAGGCCCAATGTAACGTGACCCTCCATTGGTAGCAGATGATGGATTATTTGAATTAAATGATGCGTATTGATTTATTCTAGGATTCCAGATAAAAATAGTTCCTGAAACGCCGACTTTAGTCCAATCTGTCGACATCCAATCGATTGGAGAAGCATATGGATTAGACAAAAGATTCCATCCATTGCCATTATCAGCTTCAATACAAGCACCAGTGCATTGGATTGGAAGATTAATACTGCCTTGGTTAGGCACTCCTTTAAAATCTATTGTTGCTTGATTAGGGAAAGTTGTGTGTGCTGTAGAAACTTGAGACCTGTCACCCAAATGATATAAAATAAATCCTTTCCCTGTGGGAATTACTTCATTAATGCTTGATGGTGATCTCCACTCATTTCCATTAGGCAATGATTCGTTAAATACATTCAAATTAGAGGTGAAAACAGTTGGATTATCAAAACCATTTGCTCCTGCTCCAGGACCTAATACTATTACATTGTCTTTTAATTGTTTGAAAGTAACTCCATTTGCAGTGTCGACAGGAGCACCCAAAAATCTATTTGAACGAATTCCACCACGTGTCCATCTTTGTACATTCATATTGCCTACAATTGCAGCCCCAGTTAACAGAGGTGCTATACGAGCTGTTGAAGCTTGAGAAGACAAAAGTGTAACTACTCTGTTATTAGAAACTCCATCAGCATCAAATGTTGTATTGTTTCCAACTTGCAGCGTGTTTTTTACTGAGGCATTTGCCGCCATTGTTTTTATTCCTGTACGACTTACTGTTAAGCTATTGTAAGCAAATCCAGCAATATCCTGATTACCTGATCTATCAAAGTGAATGGTATTTCCTGTTGTTGTGTAAAAATTGGATGCGTTCGGCACAAAGCCTGTAGATGCCGCAAAAATTCGAATTTCTCCAGGGCTTAATGTAATCAGTCTTCCTGAACCTCCAATTGTTAAGCGATTGTAGGCTATTGCAGGGATTGATTGCGGCCCAATACCATTAAAATTAACGGTTCCGTTTCCTCTGCCAAATATTCCATTCATCACCAATGTTCCAGCAATATTTAATGTGCCATTTTGAGCCATGTAAGCTCCATTGTTCTGCGTGAAATTCTGACTTACATTCATCGATCCTGCTCCTACATTCCCGTAAATCTCGCCGTTATTTTGAATTACTGATCCACTAATAGCGACTAAGCCATTGTTACAGCTAAATCGACCACCGTTTACAGTTAAATTGCCTAGAATATTCACTTGAGCAGCATTCGCTGAAAAAACCATAGAATCTTGTTGAATACCAGCAAGTGCATTTATAGTTCCACTATTGGCAGCAAAATCACCATAATTATAAATCAATGAATTCGCATTAACCGAACCTGAATTGTTTTGAAATCTTCCATAATTGTAAATATTTCCAATTACATTCAAACTTTCATTTGCATTCAATAAAACTCCATCATTGTGAATTTCCAAATTTCCTAAAATGGTGGTTGTGCTAACCAATGAACCTATCCCAGTAACCTCAACTCGAGGAATCATTAGATCGTGAAAATCAAATTCACCACCAGCTATACAAACAATTGCTTCCGACTCAAAACTAATCAATGAATTGTCGTGAGAAAAACCATTTCCAAAGCTTAACAAGCTATTAACGGTAAATTCTCCACCTGCTTTAACTACTTCAATTCTTGGCAGAATTTTACTTCCTGCATTTAAGTTACCTCCCAATATTGTTTGATTTCCTGCACCAGCAAAAGAAACTAATCCATCTCCAGTATTCACTTGAACCGTTCCATATTGAGCGATGTTCATGTTGCCCATCAAACGAATTGTTCCATTGTTTAATTGAACAGGTCGAGCCGTTGAATTACCATTGTCGATAGAAAAAGTATTATTTACAATTACGTATCCTGAAATTTCAACTGATTTCGCAGTAACATTTTGCTTGTGCTCAATAGTTAAATTGTAGAATTCAGGTTGACCAATAATATTGTATGGAAAAGTGCTGCTTCCAGAAAGAATAACCTCACCATTATTGTTCGAAAATGAACCATTAATTCTACGAAAATCTCCTTTTAAATTTAATGTTGAAGTCGGTGCATTAAATAATGCATCATTGTTAATTTCTAGATTCCCATTAATCAAAACAGGCGTAGAACTTGCGTTAAATGTTGATGCTTCTAAAATAAATTCGCCAAGATTAATTAAATTACATCCTGAGAAATTTACATTACTTCCAATTAAAGATATTGAAGCATTGTATGATAAATGAATATCTCCTTGCGATTTCACTAAATTGCTATTGTTCTGGATAGTTGAATATCCATTGATATTTGAGTTTCCAGTTCCAAAATCAATGTCGCTGTCGATTAGACTTAAATGATTTGTACTGAACAAACCGTTACCAACGTTCAATGTAGATTGATTTAATTCCAAAGTATCATTCAAGGCAAGTCGAAAATCGCCTGATAACTTATTAATAATCGATTGGTCTACATTTACTGATCCAGAAGCCAAAAACGCTCCCGTTCCAAGCGAAGCAGGCGAATTGATAAATGAAACATCCACACCATTAAAAATTGAACTTCCAAAATTAACCTGTGAATTATTGAATCCTAAAGAAGCATTGTTGCTCATATACCATCCACCAGATGCTTTATCAACTTGAACACCGTTAAATAAAGCAGGTGCTGCAAAATAAATAGATGCAGTTCCTCCGTTAAATGTACCTGTATTAAATTGTAATCCTTTAAAATTAATGGTTGAAGCCAAACAATTAAATGTTCCATTTGAAATGTTTGCAGGCGTTAAGCTATTGAAATAGGCAATTCCTGATGCTTTTTGAACTACGCCTCCAGATTGATAGTAAGCGCCATTCACTGAAAAAATACCTGAACCTAATGTGGCATTTCCAGAAGCCATATTGAAAGTGCCAAGAACTTCAACTTTACCACTTCCAAATGTTAATGATCCAGCTAGCAACTCCAAATTTACAATAGAAGAAATACCGTCATTGCCTTTAATAAATGAACCACCATTTATTCTGAGCATTTGCATCGACTTCAAGCGGCTTCGGTTCATATTTACCGTTCCACCTTCGATACTAAAAAGTTGTTGCACTGTTAAAATTGCAGATGCTGAATTGGCTCCTGTTAAGGTTCCAGTGTAACCAGGCAGCAAGCTGATGCTTTTAACGATGGCCGTTGATGGCAGATTACAAGACTGATTAGATACACTCCCATTAAAAACAATATCATCGGATGTTACAGGAACACCTGATGGCTGCCAATTAAAAGGATTCGACCAGTTTGCATTTTGAGTGCCAACCCAAGTTTTGGTCACTGCAATTGCTTCTGCAGGGTTTAGTGCAATTGTGCACAGTAGAATGAGTAAATAGTAGAAACGGTTCATAATATCGAGGTGTTCGGTTGTTGTTTGTAAATCTTCTACGACAAAACTATAACCGCTGTTTGGCCTCGTTTGGAGGTGACCTCGTTGTTACTTACAGTGTAAGATAATTGTGGATGTTCGATTTTATAAAGGAATAAATGATCAACTTAATATTGAAACATCTAATGTTTATTGGGTGTTCAAAAGAACAAGACGTCCAATAAAATTCAAAATAAAAAGGTAAGAATGAATGAATTATGTAATTTATTCTGCAAAAAGAACGCAAATCATCACTTATCGCATTTCCAATCAAACGGATTTGATAGTCAGATCTCCTAAGAATAATTGAAAGGACGATGCCAAGTAACCGCCTCTGGTTTCCGATCAAAATGAACTTTGGTTGCTGCCCAAGTTGATTTGAACAATTCAGAATTTCGATAATCTTCTAAAGCTTGATCATCTGCCCAATGACTATAGGTTGAATAGCAGCAGGGATCGTTTGCATCCTGAAGTAATTCCAAGTAAAGACATCCATTTGTTGCCCGAATCTTGTCTGCACTTTTCTTAAATACCTCAACAAACTGTTCACATGCCTCAGCATGGAAATGCATCTTTACAATTCTAACCAGCATAAAATTCAATACGAATGGTGTCGCTCACTTTTAAACCAAGAAGTTTGGCTGCAGAACCTCTCACAAGTGCAATTTCAAGAAATCCAGAATGTCCAAATATCGCAATCAACGAAGAAGGGCCTTGATCGTTGTAGTTTTTTGTGATCCTTGTAATGATGTCTTTACTTTTCAATTGGATTTCAAAAGGCTCTCCCCTACCCGCATCATCAAACATTTCTCGGGTTAAGTTGGTAATCAGGTTTCCAAATGAATCGATGTAAATAATATTCGCTTTGATGTGGCCACTTCCAATCGGTGGACTTTGCATCAGCATTTGTCGGAGCCTTTCCCGCTTTCTGCCAATCACTTCAAGTGTTCCTCCACGGGCTAGATGGCAAGCTGCAGGAACAAATACATCTAACATTGGAAATGTTGGAGTTACAGCGTCTTTCCCTACGCGCAGTTGCACAATTTCATCCACAACAACATTCAAAATGAGCGAAAAGACACCATTGTCGGCGCCAATAAAAAAGTGCCCACCTGCTGAAATCGCAACCAATGCGGCATCTTCACTTTCAAGTGGTTCAACTCCGACAATATGTATGGTTCCTTTTGGAAAATGCTTCCAAGCGTTCGAAACGATAAAAGCCGTCTTCACCAAATCATATTTAGGAATGTCATGACTAATATCCACCATCCTTACATCCGAAATTTGGCTCAAAATCGCACCTTTCACAGCTGCCAAATAATAATCGGTTGTGCCCAAATCGGATGTAAGTGTAATTATTGCCATTTCGGGAGGATTTCGCTTTGTCGGAACGCATCAAAATTCATTTATTTGTAGATCAAAAGCAAAGATTAATTCTCCCAGTTTCAGCAAATCCCTTGATAGAAAAAACAATCCTTGTTCCGGGCGTTGATCCGGTTCAACTTTACGGTGTTAACGATGTACATTTAGACCTTTTCAGATCCTTTTTTCCGGGTTTGAAGATTGTGGCCCGTGGACTAGAAATGAAACTTTCAGGTCCAGAAAAAGACGTTTTACTTTTCGAAACCAAATTGAACCAGCTTGTAGCCCACAATCAGCGGTTCGGCGGATTGGGTGAACAATTCATCAGAAAAATGATGAATCCAAACAACGACTTGCCAGAGTTAGAACCTGAACAGGGAGGTAACGAGATCATCGTTTATGGCAACAACGGCCTTGTAGTAAAAGCCAGAACGCCCAATCAGAAAAGGATTGTACTGAGTTCTTTCAAGAATGATATGGTTTTTGCAATCGGTCCTGCCGGAACCGGAAAAACCTATACTGCAGTTGCTTTGGCGGTGAGAGCCTTGAGAAACAAGGAAGTAAAACGAATCGTCCTTACTCGACCTGCTGTGGAAGCGGGCGAAAATTTAGGCTTCCTTCCGGGCGACTTAAAAGAAAAGCTCGATCCCTATTTGCAGCCATTGTATGATGCACTTTTGGACATGATTCCTGCGGATAAACTATCCACCTTTCTTGAAACTGGAATCATTCAGATAGCACCGTTGGCTTTCATGCGAGGAAGAACCCTCGACAATGCATTCGTGATACTAGATGAGGCTCAAAACGCCACTGAAGTACAAATGAAAATGTTCCTCACAAGGATGGGGCGCTCCGCTAAATTCGTTATCACTGGAGATTTAACCCAAATCGACTTGCCCAAAAATCAGCCGTCTGGTTTGGGAAATGCCCTAAAAATATTGCACAACATCGAAGGAATTGAGATCATCCATCTCGACACTGGCGATGTTGTTCGTCATAAACTTGTTACACAAATTCTTCATGCATACCAGGCAGCATCCGAAAAGTCTGAAAAGCACTAATTTTCAGTTCGACAACCAAACAGCTTTTTACAAAGGGAAAGTCCGTGACGTATACACCATCGGAAATGAAATGTTGGTGATGGTTGCCAGCGACCGAATCTCGGCTTTCGATGTCGTGTTGCCCGAAGGAATTCCATACAAAGGCCAAGTGCTCAATCAAACAGCAACGCATTTCTTGAAAGCCACCAGCGACATTGTTCCAAACTGGCTCATTGGTGTTCCAGCTGCGAATGTGGCAGTTGGACATATTTGTGAGCCCTTCAAAGTTGAAATGGTGATTCGTGGTTATGTGGCCGGGCACGCCGGAAGGGAATATCAGCTAGGTAAAAGAACATTGTGTGGCGTAAACATGTCCGAAGGCCTGAAGGAGAACGATCGCTTCCCAGAACCTATCATAACGCCTACCACAAAAGCGTCGGAAGGGCACGATGAAGACATTTCGCGTGAGGAGATTCTTGCCCAGGGAATCGTTTCGGAAGCTGATTACTTAGTACTCGAAGATTACACCCGAAAGCTCTTTGCACGAGGAACTGAAATGGCGGCCAGCCGTGGATTAATCTTGGTGGATACAAAATATGAGTTTGGCAAAACCGCCTCTGGGGAAATCTTGCTGATAGATGAAATTCATACGCCCGACTCTTCTCGTTTTTTCTATGCTGAAGGATATGCTGAGCGCCAAGCCAATGGTGAAATTCAGAAGCAATTAAGCAAGGAATTTGTTCGGCAGTGGTTAATTGCCAATGGTTTTCAAGGCAAAGACGGCCAGGTTGTTCCAGCGATGGATGCAGCATGGATCGAGGAAATTTCGAACCGTTATATTGAATTGTACGAGCAAGTTACGGGACTAAAATTTCAACCGGAGCCTTACGCTAGCAATTCTGAAGATATCTTCAGCGCTACACAAGAATTCCTGAATCAACGCGCGTAATTGGCCAATTCGCTAAGCTCGTTTTTCACACGGTTACTCCATTTCAATTGCTGCGCTTTGTTCAATCCATGATCTGATTCTTGGTCATATAGCGCTTGCATTTCATCGCCTGCTTGGACAGTAACTTGATAAATCGAGTTGATCTTTTGCTCCAGACTTTTGCGGCTATATGTTTCAGTGAGGAGTGCTTTCCGCAACCTTCTTGCGGTAATTTCCGATATGTCGAAATGAGCTTGCTCGTGTGCTAAAATTTCGGGCGTACGGGCTTCTTTTTGGTTCTTCACCCAAGATCTTCGCCGATTGAATGCTGCATAGATCTTAAAAGATGGTATCACCTTTCCTTCAGTAATTGTTGCAGAATACTCCATGTTGATGAGCGTATAAGTGAAAGCTGCAAAACTGTTTCTGCTAGGCGCTTCAGCAAGAAAATCATCCCAATGAAGCTTGGTTTCAGGCTGCCAAATCAGCGTATCTGAAGCATTGTCATCCTGGATTGAAGTAAAATTCCCAGGTCCAAAATTAAGATGTAGAAGTAAGAGAAATAGTGGATACATACCTTATCAGAACGCTCAACAAGATAAACTGTTTTATCGTTACGCTTCAATACATTTGCACAAATTCCTGAACATGATTGTTGTAACGGGTGCCGCCGGATTTATTGCTTCTTGTGTTGTTGCTGAGCTGAACAACCAGAACTATGTTGACTTGGTATTGGTCGATGATTTTTCACATTCTTCCAAAGAAGCAAACTACAAAGGGAAAAAATACAGCTTGTTGGTCGACCGGAAAGCTTTTGCGGATTGGTTAGATGAAAATCACACCTTGGTGCAGTTTGTTATCCATTTAGGAGCGCGCACCGACACCACAGAATTCGACACTTCCATCTTCGAAGAGCTCAATATCGGATATTCGAAAATGGTATGGAACAAATGTGTAGAATATGGACTTCCATTGATTTACGCATCTTCTGCTGCTACGTATGGTTTGGGCGAATTGGGCTACTCAGATAGTCACGATGTGGTGAACAGCTTAAAACCACTCAATCCTTACGGTGATTCAAAAAACGACTTCGACAAGTGGGCTCTGCAACAAGAACGGGCTCCATTCTTCTGGGCAGGCTTGAAGTTTTTCAATGTTTATGGTCCAAACGAAAACCACAAAGGCCGAATGGCTTCAGTGATTTTTCATGCATTTCATCAGATCCGACAAAACGGAAAAATGAAGCTTTTCAGATCGCACCGTGAAGGCTACGCTGATGGAGAACAAAGCCGCGATTTCGTGTATGTGAAAGATGTAGTTTCGATGATTATGTTCTTGATGAAAGAGCGGCCATCAAGCGGCATCTACAATGTTGGTTCGGGCAAAGCGCGCAGTTTCAAAGATCTTGTATTGGCAACTTTTTCAGCGATGGAAGTGGAGCCGAATATTGAGTTTATTGATACGCCTGAAGACATCCGCGATACTTACCAGTATTTCACAGAGGCAGATATGGGTAAAATTCAGCTCGCTGGCTATTCCGAAGATTTCTTCTCTTTAGAAGAAG
Organism: Chitinophaga pinensis; assembly: GCA_945883545.1. GTDB lineage: Bacteria > Bacteroidota > Bacteroidia > M30B66 > M30B66 > CAMCXT01. The sequence continues at coordinate 13,751 of CAMCXT010000040.1, forward strand.
GTGTGAAAGACTATGTTCAGCAGTATTTGATTCCCGAAAAATATCGATAAAAAAAGGAGCTGAATCAATGATAAACAGCTCCTTAACAGAATCTAAAAACTAAAACTCATCATCGGGAGGTGGTCGCTGACCAGCATCGCGCATCTTTTTCAAAAGAGTCAATTTAAAATCATGCTCTGCTTTATAAAGCAAGGCGATTTTCTTTACGGTGATTACCTTCAGTAATTCTTGTTGGTATTGCCTTTGGAGATCAACCATTTGCTGTTGGTGAACAAGTTCGTCGCTGAGCGATTTTTCCACCTCTTTATCGGTCATCACGGCCAATTTATCGTTGGTAGCAGTCCGATTGTCTCTCTGCTTTTTTTTGATGGTTTCGAATTGATCGGTGAACTCGTTGTAAACCGGCCAGAATCGTTGGGCTTCTTCACTTGTAAGTGCTAGTCGATCGGTGATAAATGCCACTCGCTGTGCTTTAATTTTTTCCCGAACGCCATTGCCTTTTTGTCGGCCTTTGCCTGGTTGCGCTGATGCGGAGATGCAAAGCAGCAACAATAGAATTGAAAGGGTATTTTTCATAATGATGATTTATAGCTCGTTGATGATATCTGACTCGTCAAGTCCTTGATCTAACAAGTAATCTTGAATTGATTCCACTTCAATGTTTTGTGCGGATGTATCGTTGTTTATTGTGGATAAAACTGCATATTCAAGAATGTCGTCGTCTGTAAATTCGTCGATGATCCCTTCCTGATTAACATAGTTAGAAATTTCTTCTTGGGTTAAAGGCTCATTGGAAGATGACATTAGATTAAATGCAATGAGTCCAACAGCAACAAGCACTGCACCTGTTGCGAATACTGGAATCGGTTTTAAAAGGCTTTTAAAATAGAACCTAGATTGTTTCTTTTGCTCAGCAATTCGCTCGCTCATTTTCATGGGGAAGCGATCGAAATACCCATCAGGCACCCGAAATGGGTTTTCCTTATTGAATCCTTTCAGATCTTGTTCGAAGTTGTCTTCCGTTTTCATGTTGGGCTTGTGATGGTTTGTATCAAAAATGGTTTAAAAACGCTTCATGAATTCTTCAATTTTCTTTACAGCATGATGATATGAAGCCTTGAGCGCGCCAACCGATGTTCCTAAAATCTCCGACATGTCGTCGTATTTCATGTCTTCAAAGTATTTCATATTGAAAACGAGGCGTTGTTTTTCGGGCAGTGTAAGAATCGCTTGTTGGAGGCGCATCTGAATTCTGTCGCCATTGAAATAGCTATCGTTTTCCAAATTTTGTGAAAGCTGATTTTCAACATCCACCATGGGAATGAAGAATCTCTTTTTCTTGCTATTTAGAAACGTGATGCATTCGTTGGTAGCAATGCGATAAAGCCACGTGAAAATTCTCGAATCTTCGCGAAAATTCGACAAACCATTAAAGGCTTTGATGAATACGTTTTGTAGGATATCGTCTGTGTCGTCGTGGTCGCTAACCATCTTTCGGATATGCCAATAGAGTCTCTTTTGGTATTGACGTACCAGTAAATTGAAGGCATAGTTCCGTGTTTCCGGATTGGAAAACTGATCTAATATTTCTCTGTCGCTGAGCTCTTGCATGAATGAATCTATCGAGCCAGCCTATCGGATCTATTTCCGAGCGATTGAGGCTTCCGCAGCTTTGACGATGTCGCTGGTATCTAAACCGTACTTCACCATCAATTCTTCGGGCGTACCACTTTCTCCGAAACTGTCGTTTACTGCAACATATTCGAGCGGTTTTGGCAGTTTCATCGACAATACCTGAGCGATACTGTCGCCTAATCCGCCATGACGCTGGTGTTCTTCTGCAGAAACAGCACATCCGGTTTTGCTAACCGAGGCTAAGACCGCTGCCTCATCGAGAGGTTTAATCGTATGAATATTTATCACTTCAGCGTCGATTCCCTTTTCCATCAAGGCTTCTGCAGCTTTTAATGCTTTCCAAACCAAATGTCCGGTAGCAAAAATGCTCACATCTTTCCCTTCTTTAAGTAGAACTGCTTTCCCGATTTCGAACTTCTGATCAGCAGGTGTAAAGTTCGGAACCTTTGGTCTGCCAAATCGCAAATAAACAGGACCTTCATATTCAGCAATCGCCAAGGTTGCGGCTTTTGTCTGATTAAAATCGCACGGATTGATCACCACCATATGTGGCAACATTTTCATCAACCCGATGTCTTCCAAAATTTGGTGAGTTGCTCCGTCTTCGCCTAAAGTTAAACCAGCATGGGAAGCACAGATTTTCACGTTTTTCCCAGAGTAAGCAACGCTTTGACGAATTTGGTCATACACCCTTCCGGTAGAAAAATTGGCAAAGGTTCCTGTAAACGGAATTCTTCCTCCGATCGTCATACCAGCTGCAATACCGATCATGTTGGCTTCAGCAATTCCGACTTGGAAAAAACGTTCAGGAAATTCCTTTTCGAAGGCATCCATTTTTAGAGAGCCAGTTAGATCTGCGCAAAGCGCTACCACTTCTGGATTCTTTCTGCCAAGTTCGAGCAATCCGGCTCCGAAGCCTGAACGGGTATCCTGTTGATCTGTGTAGGTAAAGGGTGCGGTCATAGCTATTTGATAATCACCTTTTGTGAGGTGCCTGGTTGGACTTGAAATGATGTTTGAATTGTGAAAAGTGTTTCTTTAACTCCTTTCGCGCGGAAAACCGCTTTGTAATTGCCTGGTTGAAGCTTGATTGTTTCTTGTTGGTCTGATTCGCTGAGATTGCAAACCCATACCAATTGTCCAGCATCTTCTTTTAAAATACTGGTAATTCCGTTCGTAATCGTTTGAAAATTAACGACACCAGGCTCGTCGAATTTCACTGTTGTGGTGTGGCTTTGTGAGATATCGACACCCGAAACATAGGTTCGAGGAAGCGTTAAAATTTCTAGATCGTATTTCCCGGTGATGAGCTTTCGCATTTCGCGGATCGCCATTACATCGAGTGTTTTACTGTCGCCGGCGCGGCGGATAATGCACTGGATTTCCTTGTTGAAGCTTCCATCTCCAGACTGCACTTTCAGAAACCCTTGAGGCGCATCTACTGCGATAATGTTGTGTTTCCCAGAGATCAATTTGATGTCTTTCTTCTCCACTGGAGGAAGCGTATGAACAACCAATCTGTATGTGCTCAAAGGATCAGGACGAAGAGTATCGGGCACACCACGGTTATTCATGGTGTGGATCAAATTGTATTTCTGCTGACCAGTATTTTGGTCGTAGAAAGTCATGGCTACATCAGTTTCTGAAGGTTTGCCGCTTTTGTCGAGCAGATTTACTTGGGCAGTTGTAGCATTGAGTACTTGGGTGATAATGATATTCAATACCGTGTTGAAGGAGTTTTCTGTGGATGCATCGAAGTAGTTTCCGATGCAGTTGAAGGACTCTCGAATTGCTGGGTCCAACTGCCCTACTCCAACTATAAAAGGCCTTAAAGTGATGCCTTTGCTTTGTAAAGCAGCAGAAATTGCACAAGGATCACCTCCACATTCTTCTTTACCATCGGTAATTAACAGAACAACATTTCGGGCATTTTTATCGGGAAAATCCTTTGCACAAGCTTCCAGTGAAAGTGCAATTGGCGTGGTTCCGCTAGGTTTTAACTTATCAAGTTTCGCCTTGATTAACCATGCGTTTCCTTTTGAAAAGGGCACCTCAAGATTTGTGTCGTCGCAATCTTGGGGAGGATATTTCTTTTGATGCCCGTAGCAACGAAGCGCCAATTCAACATTTTGCTGTCGATCGAGGCTGTCGACCATTTTGCTCACCAACCTTCTTGCGATGTTGTATTTAGAATCCGATTCCCAAAGTCCGAACATGCTGTTAGAACAATCGAAAATGAGCAGGATTCTGGTGAGCGGTATAGTTTGTTGGTTTGCAGGCTTTGCTTGACTTTTAGCATCGAATGGCGTGAATGCTAGAGCAAAAAAGAAAGCCAACAGGAGCACCCGAGAAAATGAGCGTGTACGAAGAATCGATCCGCTAAAGAAACGGAAGCTATCGAACACTATCAAAGGCTGGGATGCCTGCATAAATTAATAATCGCCAAGTGTTTCTTCGAGCTGAGCTAAGCCTTTGGCAAGTTGCTCGTCGTTTGGTGCAACACCATGCCATTTGTGCGATCCCATCATGAAATCAACACCACTGCCCATCTCAGTTTTCATGAGGATAACGACTGGTTTCCCTTTTCCTGTATGCGACTTGGCAGTTTCCAAGGTAGAAACTACAGATTCCATGTTGTTTCCATCCATATGCAAAACGTCCCAACCGAAAGCTTGCCACTTTGCTTCAAGGCTTCCAAGGTTTAGTACGTGGTCTGTTGAACCATCAATTTGTTGTCCGTTGGCATCAACTGTAGCTATCAAGTTATCTACCTTTTTAGCAGCAGCGTACATTGCAGCTTCCCAGATCTGACCTTCCTGAAGTTCTCCATCCCCGTGCAGGGTATAAACCAAAGTATTGTCGTTGTTGAGCTTCTTTGAAAGCGCTGCACCAATTGCCACAGAAAGGCCTTGACCAAGTGATCCGGAAGCCATTCTTACACCAGGAAGTTTCTCATGGGTTGTTGGATGACCTTGCAAACGTGAGTTTAGTTTTCTGAATGTCTTCAATTCATCCACTGGGAAATATCCACTACGGGAAAGAACACTATAAAAAACTGGCGAGATATGACCGTTTGAAAGGAAAAACAAATCCTGCCCATTTCCATCCATTTCAAAAGGAACTGGCGTATGTTTTAGGGTGTGGAAATAGAGAGCCGTAAGGAAGTCGGTGCAGCCTAGAGAACCACCTGGATGCCCTGAGTTTACTGCATGAACTTGACGTAAAATATCGCGTCTAACTTGGGTCGCGATTCGCTGTAATTGGTGAATGGAAGCCATGTCGCGAAAGTACTTTTATCACGTTGGGTGAACAAGCGCTAAGGGAGAATAATCTTGTGAAGTTGTTAACGAAAGCGGTGGAAAACTGTGCAGAAAAATCGATCAATTAGGGATTTAACCGCAACCGCATGTGTTTATCGATGAGTGCAAAAAGCTGTGGTGGTTGGTATCTTCTCCATGGAATTGAATCGAAGCGTCCAGAGAATAGAATGAACTGATCGATTCCATAATCGTTGAATTCACGAATTACGTGATCTCGAAAATTCATCCCAACGATCCAACCATCTTCGATATCATCGAACCATTCTTCGTAATAATCTTCTTCTGATGCATGAAAATTCAGCACATTCTCACCAATCAAGATGAAATTCCGAACCCCTTCTTCAATCATCAAGTCGATAATATCGCGTTTTAGAAACATGATGTCGTTTCCAATGGCATCGTTCCATTCGCCAATAAACTCAATGATGGCGAAACCCTGATCGTAGTCGGCAAAGAGCACTTTCATGTACATCGTTTCGGAGCCGAAATCGTCCCACTGTGGATGAATATAAAAGTTGTAAACTGTGCTTGAATACTCGAATTCGCTGTATTCGCGACCGTAAAATGGCGAGGCTGGATCTTCGGCTGCCACATACAAATCGCGCCAGTTGTAGAAGGGCTCAATTTCCTGCATCAGATCTGAAACGATTTGTGGTTGATTTTGTTTTAAACCTTTTTGGCTTGATAAGCTTCGATGCCTTTGCGTACACTGCCAGTTTCGAGCAACAATTCGCGGGCGATATCCTCAGCAATATCAAGGGCTTTCATGAGCATTTTCGTTCCGCGATCGACCAGTTTGTGGTTGGTGAGTTGCATGTCGATCATTTTGTTGCCTTTTACACGGCCCAAACGGATCATTACCGAGGTACTTAGCATGTTCAGCACCAACTTTTGCGCAGTTCCGGCTTTCATGCGGGTGCTACCAGTAACGAATTCAGGACCTGTAACTACCTCAACAGGAAAATTCACCACTGCTGCCAGCGGACTTCCACCATTGCAGGTGATGCAACCTGTAACAATTCCATTTTTTCCGGCATCAGTAACACCACCGATTACGTACGGTGTGGTTCCAGAAGCCGCGATTCCAACCACAACATCGTTTGAATTGATGTTCCAAGCTTGAAGGTCTTTCCATGCTTGGTCGAAATCATCTTCTGCAAATTCTACCGCTTTGCGGATGGCTGAATCGCCGCCTGCAATAATTCCAACAACGCGATCGAATTCGATTCCGTAAGTTGGTGGGCATTCGGAAGCATCCACAACGCCCAATCTACCGGAAGTTCCGGCGCCTATGTAAAACAGACGACCTCCGATTTTCATTTTTTCGGTAACCACTTCAGCCAGCGCTGTGATTTGCGGAATGGCCTTTTGAACAGTGATGGCTACCGTTTGATCCTCCCGGTTCATATTCACGAGCAGCTCTTCGGTGCTCATTTGATCGAGATGATCGTAATTCGAATCGGCTTCGGTGGTGCGTTCTATCATTCGTAGAATCCCGGGAAACGGGCAGGATTGTATTCGTTCATCATGGCATAAGCCGTCTCGATCATGTCATCCACCGAAGGTTTAGAGAAATAATCTCCATCAGAACCATAGGCTGGGCGGTGTTCTTGCGCTGCTAGAGTAACTGGTTCAGCGTCGAGGTAACGGAAACCACCTTGCACTTCGAGAATTTGCTGAAGGATGAAAGCACTGGCTCCACCTGGAACATCTTCATCGACTACGAGCAACTTGCCTGTTTTCTTAATAGACTCAACGATGGCGTGGTGACGATCGAATGGAAGCAACGTTTGAACGTCGATTACCTCAACCGAAACACCATGTTGTTCGAGTTGTGTTGCGGCATCGAGAGCAATTCTACAACAAGAACCGTAAGTTACCAAAGTAAGATCTGAACCTTCGCGAAGGATCTCTGGAATACCAAGTTCAACGCGGAATTCGCCCATATTTTGTGGACGAGGTTCTTTGGTACGATAACCGTTTAGTGGCTCGATGACCAAAGCTGGATCATCGGAAGCAAGGAGCGTATTGTAGAAACCTGCTGCTTGTGTCATGTTGCGCGGAACGCACACGTAAATTCCTCGGATAGCATTGATAATCATGCCCATAGGTGATCCTGAGTGCCAAACACCTTCGAGTCGGTGGCCACGTGTTGAAATGATCAGTGGAGCTTTCTGCTTTCCTTTTGTTCTGTAGCGCAACGTTGCTAAATCGTCGCTCATGATTTGGATAGCGTAAAGCAAATAATCGAGGTATTGGATCTCTGCGATCGGACGTAAACCGCGCATTGCAAGCCCGATACCTTGTCCGATGATCGTTGCTTCACGAATTCCAGTATCGCTCACTCGAATTTCACCATACTTTTTCTGCATGCCTTCGAGGGTTTGGTTTACGCCACCGATGTTGCCGGCATCTTCTCCAAAAACGAGGAATAAAGGATTGGTTTCAAGGATTTTATCGTAGTTGTCGCGAAGAATTTCTCTGCCATCTACTTGAGCGGCAGTTTCATCGTAGACTGCTGGTAAAGATTTCACTGAAAGTGCAGATCCATCGCCTTCGTTGTAAAGCCAAGATGAATATTTCTCTCGGCTGTCTTTGTGTGTATCTTGAACCCAATGAATGAGCTGATTTCGAGTATCTTCACCTTTCAGGCTACAGGTAACTCGAAGCACTTTGCGGGCAATTTCTATCACATCTCTTCTCAAAGGTTCTTTGTTGCCTTGAAGTTGAGCTGTAAGTTGTTGAACCTCTTGATTTCCGCTAGCGGCTGCAAGGTTCTGCAACAAAGGTAAAACTTGGTTTTGTAGCGATTTAATATCTGTTTGAAAAGCTTCCCAAGCGGCTTTACGCTCGTCTTTGATGAAGTTTTTCGCATTGGATTCAATTTGATCGAGTTCTTCAGCAGTTGCGATGGCGCTTTCTGAGATCCATTCACGCATTTTGCGGATGCAATCGAATTCGACTTCCCAGTTGAGGCGCTCTTTCGATTTGTAACGTTCGTGCGACCCTGAAGTAGAGTGCCCTTGTGGTTGTGTGATTTCTTGGATGTGGAAAAGAACTGGTTTGTGTTCTGAACGACACTGCGCGACACCTTGTTCGTACATTTCAACTAGACCTGGATAATCCCAACCTTTGCCGTTGAAAATGAGAATTCCGTTGCCTTCTCCGTCTTCACGGAAACCTTCGAGGGCTTTGGAAATGTTTCCTTTGGTGGTTTGGTAGCGTGTTGGAACAGAAATACCGTATCCATCATCCCAAACCGACATGGCAAGCGGCACTTGAAGTACACCTGCTGCATTCATGGCTTCGAAGAACAGGCCTTCGGAAGTACTAGCATCACCAATGGTGCCGAATGCAACTTCGTTTCCGGCATTGGAGAATTGTGTAAAATCTTTTAGCTCAGGGTTGTTGCGATACACTTTGGAAGCGTATGCCAATCCGAGGAGACGCGGCATTTGACCTGCTGTAGGAGAAATATCCGCAGATGAGTTCTTCAGCTTTGAAATTTCACGAAAGGATCCATCAGGATTTACCGTTGTGCTGGCGAAATGTCCATTCATGGAACGACCAGACGACATTGGTTCTGCTTCCTCATCCGCGTGAGCGTAAAGTTGCGCGAAGAATTGGCGAACGGTCATTAAACCGGTAGCGAGCATGAACGTTTGATCGCGGTAGTAGCCACTTCTAAAATCTCCAGGTTTGAAGGCCTTTGCAAGTGCGATTTGAGCGATTTCTTTACCGTCTCCGAAAATACCGAATTTGGCTTTCCCAGTAAGCACTTCCTTGCGACCAAGAAGACTGGCTTCGCGGCTTTCGCAGGCAATCTGGTAATCATGAAGAACTGTTTGTTTGAATTCTTCAAAACTGAGTTCCTTTTTCTCTTCGGCCTGCGGGAGGGATGGTTTGCTCATGGGAAACGAAATTTCGTGCAAAGATAACAAAGCAAGAGGATCAATTTGCACGGTTTAAATCTTGTTGAGCTAGACGGGTAAATGAGAATTAATACCTTTGAGCATGCCTTGGAAAAAAATACTTAGACAACTGTTTATCAGCTCAATGGTAATATTGGGACTCTTTAGTTGGTTGGCTTGGTGGAGCAATGAGCAGGTGAAAGAAAGTGGCGAATCGATGATTTTCACCAACACTGAGAGCATGCCGAAGTCGAAGGTTGGCTTGTTGCTGGGCACGAGCAAGTATACCAAAGGTGGTCGGAGGAACTTATTTTTCGCTCATCGAATTGAAGCAGCAGCTGAATTGTACCGAACAGGCAAGGTTGAATATTTGCTGGTTTCGGGCGACAATAGAAAGGCAGAATATAATGAACCAAAAGAGATGCGATTGGCATTGATTGCTGCTGGAGTGCCTGATTCTGCTATCGTATCAGATTATGCGGGATTCAGAACTTTCGATTCGGTGGTTCGTGCAAAGGAAGTATTTGGCCAATCGAGTTTTACAATTATTTCGCAGCAATTCCATTTGGAGCGGGCATTGTTCATTGCCAAACAATCGGAAATTCCAGCCATTGGCTATCAGGCCGAAGGAGTTCCGGCTGGCTATGCTATAAAAACAGAAATCCGGGAATATTTCGCCCGGATTAAAGCAATCTTGGATGTTTTTATTTTGAGTACGAGTCCTAAGTTTCTAGGAGATCCCGTAAAAATTGGCCGTTAATTATTTGCCTCCGAAAACCCTTCTAAGCAGGTTTGTTACTTGAGCAACAGGGTCTTTTCTGATTTTGGCTTCTTCCTGACCAAGAAGAGTAAACAATCCTTCTAGGGTTTTCTCGGTAACATATCGATCGAGGTCGGGATTTTGTTTTTTAACGCCTGGAATTTTGTTGTAACCATTAATGATTGGTTTCCAATATTTGGTGAGTTCAACCTTGTTGATTGCCTTCTTTACGATTGGAGAGAATTTATTGGTGAGCTCGGCGGTAGTTCTACCTTTTAGGTAAGTAGTTGCTGCATTGTCGCCACCGCGGAGGATTGAAATTCCATCGGTAATGGTCATTGTTTTGATTGCGTTCACGAATACTGGAGTCGCTTCTTTGGAAGCCTCTTCAGCGGCGCGATTCATCGTTGTAACGAATCTATCAACCTGTGAACCCATTCCAATTTGACGGGCTTTGGTTTCTACAACCTTTGCTTCCTTCGGAAAAGGGATTTTGATCAGGTTATTTTTCAGGAATCCGTCGCGCTTTGATGCAGATCCTGAAGCATTTCCACTACCGATGGTTAAGGCTTCTCTGAGACCTTTAACTACTTCATCGTTGCTTAAACCGTTTCCTTGAGTAGCAGCTGCCGCTCCAGTATTGATAGCATTTGTTGCTCTGTCGAGAAGATTTTGTGCTTGGCTAGTTTGAAATGCCAAAGCTGCTGCGAAAAATAAAACCAGACGTTTCATAAAAAGAAGATGTTGAAGTTATGCCTTACCGATTGGCTTGGCGTTGTCGAACTGGATTGATAAAATTCGTGCCAAAAATGAACTTTAGTGTTTTTCAGCTAGATGTGCTTTTCTGGTTCTGTTTTGGGACGCCCTGGTTCTAAGCAAATTAAGCGTTTCAACGGTGAGTGAGAAGCCCATCGCTACGTACACATAGTTTTTCAGGTTCACGTGGAAGTTCTCTTCAAAATGAAGCGATTCTAAGATCAGCACAAGACCGATGGCCACTAAGAATACCAAGGCGAGCATTTTAATGGTTTGGTATTTATTGATGAAGTCGCTCACGACACCGGAGAACGCGATCATAATGATTATCGCAATGACCACTGCAAGAATCATGATCACGAGATTCGATGAAATTGCCACAGCAGTAAGGATAGAATCGAAAGAGAACACGATATCGAGCAATACAATTTGAACAATTGCTCTTGTGAAACCAAGTCCAGTTACTGAAGAATCGCTGCCGTGATCGTCATGGGTAATTTTCTCAACAATTTCCATGATGGTTTTTATGGTAAGAAATGTACCACCAGCGAAAAGGATGATGTCTCTTCCTGAGGCGCCAAAATCGCCAATGAAGAAAAGAGGTTCTTTAAGACCTGCAATCCAAGAGATTACAGAAAGGAGCATGATTCTAAAGATGAGTGCTAAACTCAAACCGATCATTCTTGCTCGTTTCTGAGCATGCTTTGGAAGCTTGCCTGCTACGATTGAAATGAAGATGATATTGTCGATACCCAGAACGATTTCGAGTACACTCAGCGAAAGTAAGGTAATAAGGCCTTCAACTGTAAATAAACCAGCCCAGGCTGTAGGATCAAAAAAGCCCATGTGTCTTTTATAATGAGGTGCAAAACTATTGAAAACAGTCGACTAAATTTCTGAGGGATGAAAAATGTTTAGTTTTGCCCGTAAACGCCAAGCAATGAGCAAAAAATCGATCTTTTATCTAACCATAATCCTTGGAACAATTGCTGTACTGACCACTTTGGTTCAAGCAATTGATCACGCGCTTGTGCCCTCAGTTGTTGGGAAAGCCGTAAGATGGGTGGCCTTGCTTTCGGCTGTTTGGTATGTTGCTGGCAAGAAATCGCTCACTTATTGGATTTTGCTTTTTATGGCATTGGGCATCGAAACTGGGCATGATTTCCCGACCATTGCCGAGCCTTTAAAAGTGTTGAGTGATATTTTCTTGCGGTTGATTAAAACCATCATTGCACCATTGCTTTTTGCAACATTGGTGGTTGGAATTGCTGGTCACTCGAGCTTGAAGCAAGTTGGAAGAATGGGCTTGAAGGCCATCGTTTATTTCGAATTGGTTACCACAGTTGCCTTGTTTATTGGTTTGGCAGCGATTAATTTAAGTCAAGCCGGTGTTGGAACGAACCTCAACGCAGGTGAAAAGGAATCAAAAAAAGCTGCCGTTTTGCTCGAACAGAAGCAAAGTCACGATGTGATTTTGGATATTTTTCCTGAAAACATTGCAAAATCGGTTGCTACCAATCAAATTCTACAAATTGTTGTTTTCAGCATTTTGTTTGGAATTGGCTTGGCGATGATCAAAAACGAGGAAAAGAAACGTCCGATGTTGGCATTTGCAGAAAGCTTGTCGGAAGTGATGTTTAAGTTTACGAACATCGTGATGTATTTCGCGCCGCTGGCTGTTGGTGGAGCAATTGCATATTCAGTTGCAACGATGGGATTGAGCAACCTGAAGAGCCTGGTTTATCTAGTCTTGACACTTTACGGCGCCTTGGTGGTTTTTATTTTGTTTGTGTTGGTTCCAATTGGCTTTTTGGTGAAGTTGCCCTTCAAGAAATTCCTTGAGGCGATATCGGAGCCAGTTTCCATCGCATTCTCAACTGCCAGTTCAGAAGCTGCACTTCCGAAGGCGATGGAAAATTTGGAAAAGATGGGAATTCCGCGAAAAGTTGTTGCCTTTGTGCTTCCAACCGGATATAGTTTCAATCTTGATGGCACAACTCTGTATTTGTCGTTGGCCTCTGTATTTGTTGCACAAGCTTGTGGAGTGGATCTTTCATTGTCGCAGCAAATACAGATGTGTTTGATTTTGATGCTCACTTCGAAAGGTGTTGCTGGCATCCGCGGAGCGTCGTTTTTAATTTTGGTAAGCACCGTGGCCTCTCTTGGATTGGAGCCAGAAAAGGCATTTGCAATATTGGCAATAGATGCAGTGATGGATATGGGCAGAACGACAGTGAATGTGCTAGGGAATTGTTTAGCTACCTATGTTGTAGCCAAATGGGAGAACGAGATTTAGTTTGTTAACAACCCTTGTGTAAGGATTCGCAAATTAGTTGCACAGTTAGAATAGTTCGAAATTGTACATTTGCCCCGCATATCACAAAAGGGAAATGAAACATTTTTTTACACTAATTGCCTCTTTGGCTTTTACACTCGGGGCTTTAGCTCAAAATACATCGCATCGCTGCGGAACCATGGAGGTGCATGAACATCTCATGAACACCAATCCAGAATATGCACAACGCAGAAATGTGGTTGCTCAGCATACAAGGAATTATGAAGAAGTTGGCGTTTTAAATGATGCGCAGCGAGTTGTTTACACGATTCCTGTGGTATTTCATGTGGTGTATCAAAATGCTACAGAGAACATTTCAGATGCTCAATTGCTTTCTCAAATTGATGTTTTGAATGACGACTTCAGACGTTTGAATGCGAATTTCAGTCAGACGCCTGCAGCCTTTCAAGGTGTTGCTGCCGACTTCGAAATTGAGTTTTGTTTGGCAACTGTCGATCCGAATGGCGCTGTAACCACAGGTATTACGAGAACACAAACCACGGTTGGTTCATTTGGAACAAATGACAATGTAAAATTCAACAGCTCAGGTGGAAAAAACGCTTGGCCATCCGACGAATACCTGAATTTTTGGGTAGCCGATTTGGGCAATAGTTTGTTGGGATATGCTCAGTTTCCTGGAGGACCAGCAAATACTGATGGGGTTGTTTGTACGTACACATCTGTTGGTAGACCGCCAGCGAACCCTTTCAACAATGCGTTCAACTTAGGTAGAACAGCAACCCACGAGATCGGACATTGGATTAACCTCTACCACATTTGGGGGAACGAAGATTCTGGTTGCGGCAATGCAGCTGGATCATCAGGAACCGACGAAGTATCTGATACTCCAGTTCAGGATGATGCTACATCAGGTTGTCCGAATTTTCCATCTATTTCATGCAGCAATGGTCCAAACGGCGATATGTTCATGAATTACATGGATTACATGGATGA
>CAMCXT010000041.1 GCA_945883545.1 Chitinophaga pinensis
GATGATCAACTCATCAAGCAATTTGGTGAACAAGCGAAAATGAGGGCAGCCATGTTTTCCATGAAGGAAATTCTGCCCATGTATGAGGCGATGTACTCTAGACTTACCGGGCTTCCGTTAGATTAGCCACCAGCTTTCTTGGCTTTGTAACCTTTCAATGTGAGGAAGGCAAGAATTTTATCTCGGTGATCGCCCTGAACAAGCATTTCATTGTCTTTGGCACTTCCTCCAGATCCACAATGGTTTTTAAGCATTTTCGCTAAGGATTCAAGATCCTCTGACTTTCCGATAAACCCAGTAATCAGGGTAACCTGTTTCCCCGCACGGGCTTTTTTATCGAGCATGATTTTCAATTGTTGCTGCCCAGGAGGAAGCGTTTCTGGCTCTTCGTCTGGTTCGGTTTGATAGCTGAAATTAGGATTGGTCGAGTAAACGATATTGATTCGGTCTTTCGGCTTGGCCATGTTGAAGCAGGTTTGAAGCAGTTCGCTTGGGCAAAGGTCTGAAATTCGTTTGAATATGTGGAAGAAGATCCACCTGCTTGATAGATTTTAGATTTTCGTGTAAAGTTTTCCTTCCAATAGACCGTTGAAGTGATTACTTTTGCGCCTCCAAACGAACCTATCATGAAATTCTTTATCGACACAGCAAACCTTGATCAAATTCGTGAAGCACAAGATCTTGGCGTGCTCGACGGTGTAACAACCAATCCAAGTTTGATGGCCAAAGAAGGCATCAGCGGAAACGATCGCGTTATGCAGCACTATATCGACATCTGCAACATTGTGGATGGTGATGTGAGCGCTGAAGTGATTTCAACTGACTTTGAAGGGATGGTTCGTGAGGGAGAGAATTTGGCATCATTGCATCCACAAATTGTTGTGAAGGTTCCTATGATTAAAGATGGCATTAAAGCGATCAAGTATTTCACAGGAAAAGGCATCCGCACCAATTGTACATTGGTGTTTTCTGCTGGTCAGGCGCTTTTGGCTGCAAAAGCTGGTGCAACCTATGTTTCTCCATTTTTAGGTCGTTTAGATGATGTAAGTTCATATGGTGTTGAATTGATCGGGAAAATCCGAACGATTTACGATAACTACGGCTATGAAACTGAAATTCTAGCAGCTTCAATTCGTCACACCATGCACATCATGGAGTGCGCAGAAATTGGCGCTGATGTAGCAACTTGCCCACTCAATGTAATTACCGATTTGTTGAAGCATCCGCTTACAGATATCGGTTTAGAGAAGTTTCTTGCCGATTACAAAAAAGTAAACGGTTAATGCTGATTCGAATTCATCATTTAACACCCGATCCTCGGCAATTGCAAAAGGTGATTGATGTGTTGCGTGATGGAGGAGTGATTATTTATCCCACCGATGGTGTGTATGCGTTTGGCTGCGATATCAATAAATCGAAGGCCGTTGAACGTGTTGCCAAACTGAAAGGGATAAAAGTTGAGAAGGCAGATTTTTCTTTTGTTTTTGATGATCTATCTCGACTGACTGATTATTCGAAGCAAGTCGATACGCATGTTTTCAAGTTGATGAAGAGTTGCTTGCCTGGGCCGTATACGTTTATCCTCAATGCAAATAATTCGGTTCCGAAGCTCTTTAAAAACAACAAGCGCACCATTGGTATTCGTATCCCTGACAATCAAATTTGTAGATCGATAGTTACTGAATTAGGGAATCCAATCATTTCTTCTTCTGTACATGATGAGGATGAACTCGTGGAATATACAACCGATCCTGAGCTCATCCATGAGCGATATAAGGATCAAGTTGATTTGGTAATCGATGGTGGCTACGGATCTTTATTGCCTTCCACAGTGATCGATTGCACTGGACAGATGCCTGAACTTGTTAGGCAAGGTGCTGGCGAGGTTGATTTGTTGTAAGTAAAATCTATTCGACAAAATTCAATTTTGAAATCATCTACATGCCGCAAATATTGATAATTGTGGCAAATGGAAGATTTAATTATATTTGAGTGTGAAAAAGCAAGATGTCAATTACCTTGATTTCATTTTAGATAAGTTAACTCGTTCAATTGAGAATGTAGTTACTGGTGACAGCTTTCCAACAGAGGTTACTTACTTAACAAATTCTGAAGTAAAATCATTGTCAAAGAAAGGTGGTTGGTCGTTTGATTAGAAATCAGAACTTAATTTCGACGATAGAGAAGTTTATAAGCTTACCATTCAGAACAATCCAACAATTATTCAGGCTGTAATGAGCTTGCGAATCGAGGTTGATCACATTTATATGCCACTAATTGAAAGTGCACCATTTAACAAAGGGAAAAGCAAAATATATCTCGGCGCTCCTGGTAACTTGGTTGCATTTGCTTGTAGACTTTCATTTCAAAAAGGATTTGATGGTTTTGTTTCCTTTCACTCAAAAACGAAATTAATTGAGCATTATGAAGGTACTTTAGGTGCTCATCATGTTGGAGGTCAGCTTATGATAATCAATTCAAAAGCTGCAAAGAAATTGGTTGATAAATATTTCAAATCATAAAATAATGGGATTAATAAGAGAGCCTTTGGATGTTGATTTTGAGTTTGATCCTAGACCTTTGACCGACAAAGAAAAGGAAGATATAAGTAATTATATTAAGGCTTATAAAGCTAAAAATGCTAAAAAGAAATCTTCAATTAATCTCGATAAAAACTCGGTTTCAGGGAGGAGATAATCTTTAGCGTTTTTTAAATATTACCAAGCTTTATTTCAAGTCCCCAAAAAAGCAAATTACAGGTGTTCGACTTTGATAAATGCCTTTGGTCAATGAAAGGCTTCGGGAGTATAGAATTCGTTATGTAGATCTGAAAATCAATTACGGAAAACTTAGAAACTCCACTTCTTCGTGTAGTTGTTGTAGAATTGAATACCGAATTTCCAAGTGAATACGGCTTTGTTCAGAGAATTGTCGGCTGTTACAGCGTAAATTCCAATTCTAAATCGTTGTTGACGGATCCTGAAAGGTCGTTGGATGCCAAAATAGAATTCTGAGTGTGCAAAGTTTTTCGCTGGTATAATTAGAATTCCAGTTCCGGCGGCTTCGGTAAGTTTCAGTCGATTGATCAATGGAATCTTGTTCAGAAACAGGCCTTCGAATTGGTGCATGTAATTGGCTCGAAAGTAAAAATTCGATGTTTCGAGGGTAGGGCCGAGAAGTTGGAATGATCGAACTGGATCTGAAAAAAAACCAGCATCGGATCCTCTAAAGTAACGATGCTCAAGAATTCGGAGGTTTTTTTGGTTTACAAAACTGCCTGTGAGTAAAGTCCAACTGGCATTTCCAAACCGAGCGATATTGATTTCATGGTTGATACCCAGTTCGAGGTAGTCGAAGTTGACTTCACTTCCAAATGCTTTCGGAATGCCTTTTCGGTAAACGAAATTCAATTCAGGCCATTTAGAACCTAAGATGATTTTCTTGTTCCGTTTGATGATGTATTTCTGCTTGTGACGGTATTTCACGTCGAGGCGGATTTCTGATTTAACATACCGCACAAAATCAATAGGATCGTTTACTTCGCCGAAAATGTCAGATGACCATTGTTCGAGTTTAAGATCAGTGATTGGTATTTGATCTGAATAATCGAGTGTTAATTCGGCGAACAGTCCATTGGTAACTTCCATGCGTTGCGCAACACTGAAAGTGAGAGAACGCACATAATTGCTTCTACTGAAAATGGATCCCAATGAAGCGTAAGTATTGATCATGTCATAATAATCACCAATTCGGATAAATGTTCTTACAAATTTTTTGGGGATGTAGGTAAATCCGATTCCTCCTTTCCCGCGGATATCTTTGTTGGTGAAGCCGTAATCGATGTCGCCAGTTGTTTCTAAAACCATGGCATTTTCGAATTCCTTGGTGAAGGTTCCACCTAGACGGTGCCTGTAGCCTCCAATGCCCAAAGGCACCATTTGGGCAATGATAGGATTGATGAAAAAGCTGTAATTCTTTTTTCGGTTTCTGTAGCCAATTCCGCTTAAGGTGACATCCCAAAATGTGATGCGGTTGTATGCTGAATCTTTTTCGGCTAAGTATTCTGTACTGCTGTAGTATTTTTTAAGACTATCACAAAGCTGAATGTATTTGAGTTCATTTTCCTTCATGGCGATCGTTCGATTGGTTTCCCAAAAACTAGAATCGCGATCGAATGCGAGGTCGTTGTATGTTTGAACTTCATTTCCGAAGGTGCCTTTTACAAAAGTTGGATTGATTGTAAAAGCAGAATGATCGGTTCGTGTGGAGCCGTGAATGGTGGTTTTGCCTTCTTTAACAGTGTAGATGAATTCTCTGCGGAATGGAAGATAAATGCCAGGTTCGATTTCCTTGTAATTTTGAATAATTCGAAAATCGTGGTGGTAAATTAGCGATGAAGGGTTAATGTTTAAGTCGACAGCCGTAAGGGCAAAAGTACTGTCTTCGATAAACACACTTCCACGAAAAAGGGCTTCAGTTTTGAAAATAGGCTCAACTTTTATCTTGTAGATTTTTCGATTGTTTTCGAAGAAAGTTGACTCCAATTCGTAGCGATAGCTTAGCGCTGATCCTGCTCCAATTGGAGAGAGATAAGGTTTATCGGAAAGTTGAGGTAATTGAATTAAGCTAGAGTAAAAGTTGTACTCTAAAAAGGCTTTTTCGCTACTAAGTAAATAAGGATTTACTGCTTGTTGAGCGGCTGGGGCAATATTGCTTTCGCCAAGTTCCATTCCCATTCTGGCTGTAACGCCTGTGTAAGGTCTGGTTTCAGCGTAATCGTGATAGCCGATGATGAATTCACGGTAGCCTGCTGGCGAAACTTTAACTTCGGAAATCGATTCGATCAGGTTTAATCGTTCCTTTTTAAAGATTGTTTCTAGATCTGCTTTTGGTGTTTTCAGTGAATCGTTTTTGGCCAATGAATCGATGGCAATAGAATCTATCGGACTTTCTTTTTCAAGAGAGATTTTCATGTAAGTCCGAAATTCTATCGATTCAGCTTTGTTTGCGTAATTGATTCGTTTTTCGCGGGCCTTAGATATTACTTCATTGGCAATATCTCGCTTGTCGGAATAAATTTCCAGCGCGCGCATTTCTGTGGTTTCTCTGAGTGTTACATCGAGGGTGAGGTTTTTTTCTGAAGAAATCTGAATGCTCTTTTCCTCTTTTTGAAAACCAACCAAACTAAAAACAAGGGTGTAATTTCCGGGCTTCACTTGAAGCTGATATTCTCCTTTTAAGTTGGCTGAAACGCCGAAGGTGGAGTTTTTTAAGTACACCGAAACGAAAGGTACAGGTTCTCCATTTTGAGCTGTAATTTTTCCACGAATAACTTGCGCCAATCCTTCTGTGGAAACAATTAGGATTGAAATAAAAATAAATAATAAAAGCTTGAATTTTTTCTGCATCCCGACTGAGATGCAAAAGTATTGTGTTTGGTTACAAGATTGTTGAATTTTCATTCACGAATTTCAACATCGTCGTCGAAGCCAATAAAATTTTGAATGGATTTAACTTTAGGGTTAGGATTAGGGAAATAGTGGGCTCCGTTTTCAATTCTTTTGTCGCCAACTTGTAAATGATAATAATTGGCAGTTCCATTAATGGGACAAACCGAATGTCGTTCACTTTCTATAAAGTAGTTTGACTTAACCGATGGATGAGGAAAGTATTTTTTCCCTCCGAGGTTCATGATTTGATTGCTCTCGGCAACCACAATCCCGTTCCAAATTGCTTTTGCCATTGTCGAATAATTTTGGGGATAACTCCTCTAAAATTATAACAAAATAATCTGAATATCAAACAATAAGCATCAAAAAAATTAGCCTGCTGTTGTGGGATTGCCTCCTGAAGAGTTGTTTTTAGGGCCGCGAAATCTATTTTTGAAGGGCTTTTTTTTTAGCCTTTTCGCCAGTGGTTGATTCAGAGCTGTTTGTTGAAGTTGCACCAGCCGGTTTTGAAGGTTTTCCTCTATCATTTCGGAATTTTCCAGCTGGACGCTCAGGTTTACTGTAATCTGGGCCTTCGGTAAATCCTTCTGGAAGCGGAAGCTTTGGAACAGTCTTCTCGATCATTTCTTCGATACGTTGAAAACGACGAATATCGGTTCCGTTGATCAAAGTGATAGCTTCTCCTTTGGTTTCAGCACGAGCTGTTCGGCCAATTCTGTGAACGTAATCTTCAGGATCTCCCGGAACATCATAGTTTACAACGAGTTCGATGCCTTGCACGTCAATTCCACGTGATACTACATCGGTTGCTACAAGAATCACTGTTTTCTTGTTTCTAAAGCTCAGTAAAACTTCTTCTCGTTGTTGCTGGTCGATATCTGAGTGAATCGCCCCGACATTGAACTTCATCCGACGAAGTTCGCGTTCAACCTCTTTTACTTTTTGGCGCGTTCCTGCAAACAAGATGGCACTTTTGAGGTCAGGATTTCTGAAGATAGTACCAAGTATTTGAAGCTTTTGTGCGTCATGCACCAAATATGCACCTTGGTTTATCCCTTCGGCAGGTTTGGAGATGGAGATATTTATTTGCACGGGGTTGTGCAGGAGTTTCACTGCCAGCTGACGAATTTTAGGAGGCATCGTAGCCGAGAAAAACAATGTTTGTCGTTTTTCTGGAAGAAACCTCATGATACGCGTGATGTCGTCGATGAAGCCCATATCGAGCATTCTGTCAACTTCATCAAGAACCAAATGACGCAATTTGCTCAAATCCGCATATCCCATATTGAGCAATGAAAGCAGTTTTCCAGGTGTTGCAACAACGATTTCCGTTCCTTGTTTCAATGCTTTTTTCTGCACTTCGAATTCTTTTCCATCTCCACCACCATAAATGGCGATGTTGCTAAATGGAAGGAAGTATGCAAAACCTTCGAGTTGTTGATCGATTTGTAAACCCAGCTCTCGCGTTGGTACGATGATCAGGGTGTCGATATGACTAGGTTTATCTCGCAAGCATTTTTCCAAAATCGGCAGTAAAAATGCAGCTGTTTTTCCGGTGCCTGTTTGAGCACTGGCAATGAGATCTCGGCCGGCCAGAATTTCTGGAATTGCTTGTTGTTGGATGGGTGTTGGTTCTCGAAAATTCATCGAGTCGAGCCCATCTGTGAGTTCAGCAGAAAAGCCGAATTGATCAAAACCCATAGGTTAAAATTCTTTTTTAAGATGCTCCTTTATTTCCGGAGCACATGGATAATCAAATAAGCAGTTTGCTTTTATCATAGCAGCAACGCGTTCAGGAACCAATTGTTCCCAACCACTTTCGCCTGATTGAATTTGACTGAGCAGATCGTCGGCATTGATATGCAACAATTCAAGATTTGCATTTCGTATGTCTTCTACTTTGTCGTTCGCTTTTAAATACTTCAACAAAGGTTCATTGCCTTCAGAAATATCGAGATTGTTCAGGGTGATAAGTTCTTCAGTGCTTCTGCGGATAGCAGGGTAAGCATAAGCTTTTACATTGGTGCCAAACAACATACTGAAAGCCTCGAGCAAGCCGCCACGGAGGCTGATGAACTGTTTTGGATCGAAAATACGTTCGATGTTCCGCACCGAAAGTACAAATCCCACGAGTTGATTTCTGGTCGCCTTGGACAAATAAGGCACGAGATACCAATAATCGAGAAAATTGGTAATCATTACTGTGTGCCCAAGTGCCATGAGGATTTTGGCTCTGTCGAGGAAATCTTCATCATCGATATTGCCATTGGTATCGATGAGCGAATTCAGCGACAATTCGGCAATGATGATCATACGTTCAGTTTCACCTTTGAGTTCCTCAATGAAATCTTCGGTTGCTTTTTGAAGCATATCTTCGTGAACCCTAGTGAATGGTCGAAAACGCCCAGACACTACGAGTGCATTTTTCTTGTATAGGGCTTCTGACGGTTGAAGTACTGTTCCTTCAGGTCCAAACATCGCTGCTTTGGTAAGGCCGTTTTTTACCAATTTGAGGCTGTAAAGCAGGTTGTTGGTTTCGCCAAATCCTGATCCAGAAATCTTGAAAAGGTCTATTTCTACTGTGCCTGGCACAATGCCGTCGAGTAAGGTGCGAATGTGTTCTTCTGGTTGGTCGAGCAGATAAAAGCAACCATACATTAAATTCACCCCAATGGTTCCGATAGCTCGCTGTTGCCAGTTACTTTCGGTATCATGCATCACTAGGTGAATAATGCATTCAATGGGCTCTTCCATAGGATAGCGCTGGAATCTTATGCCTAACCAACCGTGCGCTTGATTTGTTTTGTGGAAATTGGTGGTTTCTACAGTGTTTGCGAAGGTGAAGAAGCAGGTTTTGTCTTCTCTAAATCCAAGTCTTTTGCCTAACAAGCCATATTCTTTCTCCAACATTCGCTCGAGGCGTTCCTCGCAAACGTAGCGGGAAGTTTCACCATAAATGGCATCCGAAAAGCTCATGTCGTAAGCCGACATTGTTTTAGCTACTGTGCCAGATGCTCCACCAGCTTTGAAAAATTGAGCAGCAGTTTCCTGTCCGGCTCCAATTTCGGCGAATGATCCGTAAAGCAGACCATCGAGATTTATTTTCAGGGCTTTTTCTTTGGTTGAAAGCCTGCGTGATTCGTTCATCTTGTAAATTTCCTTTTCAGGCAGGTCAAAGGTAGTAAAGTAGGCATTATAAATCCTTTGTAGCCTCCGACTATAGTAAGAGGTTGCGAGGAGTTCTTTAAGCCTTTGACTATCCCCGGACTGAAGTTCTAGACTTGCTTCGAAGTGAAGGGCTGGGTTATCCCCGGACTAAAGTCCGGGGTTGCTTAAGAGTGAAGTCCGGGGTTGCTTACTTCTTGACCCAGCGGCCAGATGACATTCGGTTTTCTTGGGTGAAAGTGTAGGTGAAAAGACCTGCTGATAAATGGTTGATCGAGATGTTTTGGTTTTCTTGGATGGTTTCGTTGAGCACCAATTGCCCAAGCATATTGTGAATTTGCAGTTGGGCAGTTCCTTTTATACCACTGATTTGTAGGAAATCATTTGCTGGATTTGGAAACAGCATCACCAGTGGTTGGTTCGCTGTTTCTTCAATTGAAATTGCCAATTGGTTTTTGATAAAGAAATCGAGGTTTGAAGCAATGAAGCCATTTTCGATTTCCCCGGGAGTGCCTGTTCCTTTCACTGTTCCATTGGCATTCCTGAACACTGCCGCGATCCAATATGGGTGTTCCTCTTCTGTAAGGTTGTAGTATGTAGCAGGAACGAGGGTGATTTCCCAAAGGTCATTTTCCCCGGCTACGGGAAACATTTCACCTAAACCATCTTCTTGTCCCCAGTTCCCTATGGTGTTTTGCCAGCCGGTGTTTTGTGGTGATTGTGTATCTACCACACCAGCACTCGAATGCAGATATACAGATGTAGTACCTATCAATTCTGAGTTGCCGCGTTTGGTATTGAAGGTGATGGTGATTTCATCGGTTGAGGTAAATGCAGGCGGTGTAACTGTTATGAATGGAAGCGACGATTCGACATTGTATTCGATGATGCTATTTCGGAAACCGTAACCAAAGTTTTCGTTTGCAGCATCGCGGAAGTACATGCCCAATTTGTAAGCTTCTAGCGTTTCGTTAAGGCTGTAATATTGGTCTGGCTCAAAGGTGATTTCCCAAATATCGTCGGCAACTTCTGTCATGAGTCCGATGCTATCGGCTGCAAGTGTGCCTACTGTAACATCCCAATTGGAAGAATCGGGTGATGTAATGATGGCTCCGCTGTGGAAGTACACTGAATCGGCTCCTACCAGTCCGTTACTATTGTTTTTCCAAGCCTTGGTTGCATCGAACCTTACAGTGATTTCATCAAATTGAGTAAATGGGTAAGGCGTGATGGTGACTGGGTTTTCAAATCTTTCGACCACATAAGGCATACCTTCTGAAAGGCGGGTAGTGGTGAAGATATGCCATTCGCCAGGGGCTAAACCAAAGGCTGCGTTAGGATCAGAAACTGTGATCGAATCGCCTGAAAAATAATCGTACCATGTTCCGGTTTGGGTAAATGCAGGATTAAGGTTGCTTGCAGTAATTCCAAAATTTCCAAGCACAACCAAATCGATATCGTTGGTGTTGTAAGCCAATCTGCGTGTGTTGCTTATAAGCAAATGGTTAGTGGTTGCAGTGTTGAGGTTGACAGGATCGATGGTGTTTCGGACATGCAGAATTCCTTGGTATGCCTTGTAGATGTGTTGGCGCAAAGAATCTTCGTAGTACATCAATGAGTTAGGGCCCCAAGCATAGGGTTTTCTGCCAACACGGCCATTGAAGTTAATGTCGATGTCGTATCCCAATTCATCGAACTGCCAGATCATTTTGGGGCCTGGAAAGAGGAATGTAAAGGCTGCAGCCATCTTCATTCGCTCTTTGGTGATAAGAGGATTACGAACATTGTAACTGCCGTTGCTTAAGCCTTCATTTTGAGTGTGATAAGGCAAGCGTTGTTCGTCGTGTGAATTGAAATAAGAAACGTGGCTGGTGGCATTCATTCCTGCAAAAGAACCTGAATTTGTGCCGTTTGCAGCAGGCACATAGTCGTAGCTCTTGTTTCTCCACATTTTCATGCCATCGGCAGCAAGTGCAGATTCTTCGCTAGCACTTCCCCAGTGTTCGAGTATAACATAAGCATCAGGATGTGTTTCGCGCATTTTGTCGACCATGCGCGTGATGATGTTGATACGTGATTGGTCGAAACCATCAATGCTTCCACCCGGAGCGAAGTTGGTAAAGCCCTTGGTGAAATCGAAACGATAACCATCGAAATGGTATTCGCTTAGCCAATATGTATTTACACTATCGACATAGTTTTGAGTGTAAGTGCTTTCGTGGTTGAAATCGTATCCCCAAGCAAAAGGTCCAACATGGTCAACATTGAACCATGGATTGTTGGCTGCTGGCTTGTTTGTAGCTGAATTGAAGTACATTTTCACCAACGGATTTTGGCCGTAAGCATGGTTGAGCACGATATCCAAAATCACTGGAATTCCTTTTACGTGAGCACTATCGATGAATCTTTTCAATTCGTTTTTGGTGCCGTAATATTTATCTGGGGCAAAGTGGTAAGATGGATTGTAGCCCCAAGAATCGTTGCCTTCGAATTCATTGAGTGGCATCATTTCGATGGCATCTACACCGAGTCTTTTAAGGTAGTCGAGCGTGTCGATCAAATCGGCATAGCTGTGTGATGCGAGGAAATCGCGTAGGTGCAATTCATAAATAACGAGGTGTTCGACAGAAGGCTTTTGCCAGTTGGTTTCATTGGTTGACCACTGGTAAGGTGTTTGGCCAGTTTGCAGCACTGAAGCTATATCGTTTGCCTGGTTAGCGTATGCGGGGAGGTTAGGATAAACAGATTCTTCGATGAAGCTGTCGTTCCAAGGATCTGCCACTTGGTCGGCATATGGATCGCCGATTTTGATTGTGCCATCTACCCAATATTGAAAAACGTATTGTTGTTGAGGTGTGAGGTTTGAAAGTTCGAGCCAAAAGAGTTCTCCATCAGGCGTTTTATTCATTTGGTAATTTGCTCCGGGGATCCAGTTGTTAAAATCACCGATCACATAAATGAAATCTTTTTCTGGAGCTTCTAAAACAAGTGTCACTTTCGTAGGATCGCTTGAATTGTAGTTGATTCCTTTTCGAACACCTGCAGGTAACGGAGCTATTGTTGTTGAGGTGGTTAAGAGAATATTGTGGTTTTTCTGAATCAAAACATTTTCGCCGTTAATGGTGGCTGTGATTCTGATTCCAAGGTTTACAGATTGGGTTGCGCTATAGGTATATGATATGGTTGTGCCGTTTGTGATGGAAGCAACTTCCACGAATCCACTTCCTTGATCAAGGAGGATTTTCATGGATGTTACGGCAGATGAAGCATTGGCTTGAATGTTAATGGTTTCGCCAGTACTGGCAAAAGTTTCGGTAGATGAAGGAGCCACGAAAACAAGATAATTCTGCACATTGAGGTTGATGAAAACATCTCCACTTGAAGTAACCGTTCCCCAAGAATAGCTTCCTGCAGCCATGGTTCCTTTTACGCTTCCATCGGCGTTTCTGAACACTGCTGAAATTCTGAATATGTTGGTTCCGTTGTCGACTCCAAAATACTCTCTGATAGATGGTCCGATAGTGATTTGCCATTTGTTGGGTTGTCCAGCCACAGGTGTCATTGCTCCAACACCATCATCTTGTCCCCAATTTCCGATTACATTCGACCAATTGGTTCCATTTGGACTATTTGTAACTACGCCGTGGTGCATGTACACTGTTTCAGCGTCGATAAGTTGTTGATTTCCTTCTGCTGCATCGAAGATGATGGTGACTTCATCGTTGGGCAAGGCTACTGCAGGCGACATGGTGACAATTTGCGCTTGCAAGGTTATGCAACCGATAAGTATTAGAAAGAATGTATAGATAGACTTCATAATGAGAACGATAATTAAGCTTGGTGTAAAACTGACACCGAATGTATGGAAAAACTCAGCTGCCAGAGAATTTGGAATGAAGATTCTCTTTGAATGCTAGGATTTAGGGTAAATTTCCTGATAAGAAATTGGTTGAGGGTTTAAAAAGAAAAACCCCGACAATCTGTTGAGATGTCGGGGTTGATTTCTGTGATCCCGCTGGGATTCGAACCCAGGGCCACTACATTAAAAGTGTAATGCTCTACCAGCTGAGCTACGGAATCGTTACTTTTTCAGGAGGTTTCCTTGAAAGCGGGTGCAAATATAGATCTATTTCCATTCTACCAATAAAAAAACGAAAAAAAATCAGTCTTTTTCAAAGGCGTTCGGTGATTCTGATTGATTTTCAGCGGGTTGATCTTTCTTTTTTCCACCAATAATTGGGTGTCTTTCGAAAGGGATTTCATTGTTGAAGTACATTCTATATGTAACAAGCGTTCGATGCAGTTCAGTTCCGAGGTTTTCTATTACTTTGAGCATTCTGGGGTTAAAGTCGCCGATCCAAGTGAGAATTGTTTCAGAATAGCGACCCATTGGTACCACGTGGTCTCCACAATGTTTAATGAGCGCGCCTTCAACTCCTCTTCCTTGGTATTCCTTCGAAACGCCAAACACGATGCCAAGCATGGTTTTTCGTTTGCTGAATTTTAGGTGATAGAGGAATTTTATTTTTCCCCACCAATTGAGGTTTCCATTCACATGTTTGAAGAATTCATTGAGTTCAGGAATCGAGAGGTAGAAGCCGATTGGTTTTTCACCCATGAATGCAAAGAGGAGAATGTCTCGGTCCATGATTACTTTCATTGCCTTGATTATATTCCTCGCTTGTTCGATGCGCATCTTTTTGAACCCTTCATGGACGCCCCACGCGGAGTTGTAAACCTCGAGGAAGTATTCTGCAATCTTTTCGTTTTTCACGCCTTGCATGTTAATTACCCTAAATGCTGGATCAGTTGAAACCATCCCCGCTTTTTTAACAAAAATTTCTTGAGCAGGAACAGTGAGATCGCGCCAGAAAACCAATTGTTTGAAATACAATTTGAATCCATAATCCTCAAAGAAATGCTGGTAATAGGAAGGATTGTAGTTCATTCCATAGCTAGGCATGGACGTGAAGTTTTCGGTAAGTAAGCCCCAGAAATTGTCTTTTTCGCCAAAGTTGATTGGGCCATCCATGCCATCCATTCCTTTTTCTATGAGCCAACTTTTGCAAGTGTCGAGTAGGGTAGTTGCAGCTTGTTGGTTGTTGATGCATTCGAAGAAACCCATTCCTCCCAGTTTATAAGCTCCTGTTTTGGAGGTTTTGGGATGAATAAAAGCGGCAACCCTGCCAATCGTTTTGCCCTCTGCATCATGTAGGATCCAACGTACAGCATCTCCGCCTTGGCGGAAGAGTTTGTTTTTAGCGGGATCGAAGATCTTTTCTATGTCTTGTCGGAGGTGAGGAATGTAATTTTTATCGCTAGCATAAATTAATTTACATACATTGAAGAAGTCATTTTCAGTTTTTTTATCACGAACCGTAAGGAGCTGCATATCTAAGTTATTTTTGCAAAAATATCTAAACGCATGAAGCAAGGTGATGTTATTGTTATTACGGGAGCATCTTCAGGCATTGGATTGGCTTGTGCGCGGTTGTTTTTCAAGCAGGGATTCAGGTTGGTTCTTGCTGCTAGGTCGTTGGATGTTTTAAAAAAAGTTCAGATAGAATTAGATCCCCAAGGCGAAAATGTAGTTGTTGTGCAGGCTGATGTGAGCATTGATTCGGATTGCAAGAAGATTATCGATCAAGCCAGATTATCATTTGGGACAATTCATGTATTGATAAACAATGCGGGCATTACCATGCGTGCCTTGTTTCGGGATGTTGAACTTTCGGTGATGCATAAAATTATGGATGTAAATTTCTGGGGAACAGTTCATTGCACTCATTATGCTTTGCCAGAATTACTGAAAAATAAGGGCTCAGTTGTAGGGATTTCTTCGGTTGCAGGCTACAAAGGTTTGCCAACAAGGTCGGGGTATTCGGCATCTAAGTTCGCCTTGGAAGGCTTTTTAGAAACCTTGAGAATAGAGAACCTGAAAACAGGTCTACATGTTTTAATTGCTCGCCCTGGATTTACTGCAACGAATATTCGAAACACAATGATGGATGCGAGGGGTCAGTCTCAAGGATCTTCGCATAAAGATGAAGCACGATCGATGACGCCCGAAATGGTTGCTGAAGGAATTTTACGTTCACTAAGAAAGCGCAAGAATTACATGTTGATGTCGACCACTGCGATACTCACTTTTTGGATGAATAAATTTTTTTCAAAATGGGTGGATCGCTTGGTTTTTAAGCATGTTCAGCAGGAAAAAGATTCTCCACTGAAATAAATATTTTTTTTAATTGCAACAAATTGCCAAAGATTTGGTATAATTGAGACGTTTCGGGAGGAGAGTACCGAAACAGCAATTTACCTTTTCATGTTTATTGTGGTTTTATGTTGACCAAGAAGAGCGGACCTAATCCGCTCTTCTTCTTTTTATACCTCCCTCTATCGTTTTCAAGATTGTGCCATGCTGAGCATTTGTAGGTTAAACCTAGCATGCTCAATTTTAATTTTTTGCGCCCTTTCTTACAGATTATTTCTTATCGAAAAGTTTATTACATATCAGATAATCAGCGATATCTGATTAAATGATAGCGAATCAGAATGATAACTTACATGCGTAATGTAAGCGCCCAAGGTGGCGAGCCATCCCAATTAGTCTATACGTTATTTGTAAGTGTATATGCGTGTATACTCTACAAACGAAAAATTTATGAAACGAGCCAAACTGGTTCTGTTTTTTTGGCTGATCGGATGGGCAATGCTCAAAGGCCAAAATCCAGTGCTATCGGTCAGTCCCGGAGGATCGATGTCTGTTTGCCCAGGTACAACTGTGGCAGTTAGTGCAAATGTTGCGAATGCATTTGCAGGAACTACTTCCTACAATGTGGGCGACATACCATTCTCTCCCTATTCACTTTTAGGTGGAACGAATGTCACCATGCCAGACGATACTGTACTTGGACCCTTTCCGATCGGGTTTCAGTTTTGTTTTTATGGAAACACCTACACGCAATTTTATTTAGGATCAAATGGCTGGATAGGATTCTCGCCGGGGATGACACGCGCCTTCACAGCCAATTCGATTCCAAGTAACAATATGTTTGTGCCGAGGAATTGCATTATGGGTCCATGGATGGATTTCAACCCTGGAATCGCAGGAGGCCCTTACATAAAATATCAAACACAAGGAATTGCTCCTTATCGGAGACTAGTTGTACAGTGGATGAATGTGCCATTGTATCAGTGTATTGCATTAAAATCAACCTTCCAAATCGTAATATTTGAGAGTACCAATACTATAGAAAACCACATCACTAGCAAACCTACTTGTATGGCTTGGGCTGGTGGAAAAGCAACACAAGGCTTACATAATCTTGCAGGAACCGCTGCTGTAACTGTTACAGGGCGAAATGCTGCTGTTTGGACAGCCACCAACGATGGGAAACGATTCACACCGAATGGGCCACCGAGTTATACTGTAAATTGGACCGCCAATGGAATTCCTGCAGGAACAGGGGCTACAACTTCTGTTGTTAGTGGACCTGGAAACAAACGTGTGATTGCGCGGGTGAATTTCCAATGCAGCAATCTCATTCTATATGATACATTAGACATTAATATAGGAGGAGCATCTAGTGCTGCATTTTCGATTCCTTCTCCCGTTTGTGCGGGGCAACCAGCAAGTTTCACCTACACTGGTGGAGCAGCTGGAACAGGTGCCTGGACCTTCGGTTCGGGAACACCAAACTCAGCTTCAGGACTAGGCACTCAAACCAGTACATGGGCTTCACCGGGAACTTACCCTATAACATTAAATGTAACACCAAGCAATGGGGCTTGCTTACCAGCTTCACTTACTCAAAATGTAATAGTTAGCGCTCCTCCTACTTCAACTTTTACATTTCCAGCTTCATTGTGCTTGAATGCCAATGGAACATTGACCTATTCAGGAAGCGCCCCTGCTGGCTCAACTTATTCATGGAATTTTGGCGCTGATGCCAGTCCTGCAACTGCAGCAACAGCTGGCCCGCAAACTGTGAGTTGGTCGACGGCTGGAAGCAAAACAGTTTCATTAACCGTTACATCTGGCACTTGCAGTTCAACAACTACAAATACAATTACAGTAAATAGTGCACCAACGTCTGCATTCACCGTAAATCCTTCTCCAGTTTGTGCAATGGCAAATGCCACTGTAACCTTTACGGGCACTGCTGCGGCTGGATCAACCTATACCTGGAATTTTGGTTTGGGCGCTTTGCCTTTAACTGCAACAGGAGCTGGTCCGCATACTGTGAGTTGGGGAAGTAATGGATCTAAAACTGTTGGTCTAACAGTAACCACTTCGGGATGTTCAGCTACATCATCGCAAACGGTAATGGTGAATCCAATTCCGAATTCTCCATTTGTTCTGCCTTCAAGTGTTTGTGTGGGAGCGAATGCGAATATTACTTATGCTGGATCTGCTTCTGCACCTCCTGGAGCAACCTACAATTGGAATGTTGGTGGAGGATTGCCTGCGCCGGGCAATGTTCAAGGTCCGTTTAGTGTAAATTGGGCGGCAGCTGGCACGAAAACACTATCTCTTTCGGTTACCGAAGGTGGATGTACTTCAGCCACCACAACTCAAAATATCACGGTGAATGCCACACCAACAGCCTCGTTTACTGTAAATCCTTCTCCAGTATGTGCAATGGCAAATGCTACTGTAACATATACAGGTACTGCTGCGGCAGGGTCAACGTATTCTTGGAATTTTGGATTGGGTGCTTCACCATTAACAGCAACTGGAGTTGGTCCACACACGGTGAACTGGGGAAGTAACGGATCAAAAACTGTGAGCTTATCCGTAACTAATTCTGGATGTTCTGCTACCGCTTCACAAACAGTAGTTGTGAATCCAATTCCCAATTCTCCATTTGTTCTGCCTGCAAGTGTTTGCGTGGGAGCCAATGCAAGTATTACTTATGCTGGATCTGCTTCTGCACCTCCCGGAGCAACCTACAATTGGAATATTGGTGGAGGATTGCCAGCACCGGGCAATGTTCAAGGGCCTTTCAATGTGAATTGGGCAACTGCTGGCTCGAAAACGTTAACCTTATCGGTTACAGAAAGTGGATGTACTTCGTCTACAACAACCCATAATATTACAGTTAATCCTAATCCAACCGTTGCAATAGCAGCCATTCCATCATCGGTGTGTACAGGTCAGTCAACATCGTTGGCAATTACCGGAACAGCTCCAGCTTCAGGTTCTACTTACAGTTGGAATTTTGGAGCAACTGCTTCACCTACAACAAGCTCATCCGCTGGTCCGGTAAATGTGAGTTGGAATACTGCTGGAACTTTTGCTCCATCATTAACTGTAACAACCAATGGATGTTCTTCAGCTCCAGCTTCAGCCACAGTTACAGTTAGTTCACCACCTACAGCAGCGATAACGATTCCTGCTTTAGGATGTGTTGGTGTTCCGGTGGCTATTTCGGCCGCAGGAACCTATCCTTCAGGATCTACTTTTAATTGGAATTTTGGTTCTGGCACCGTGCTCAGTGGTTCAGGTGCTGGTCCATACAGTGTTCAATGGGCTGCGGGAGGAAATCAATCGGTGTCGTTTACAGTAACATCTGGTTCTTGCACTGCCAATGCTTCTTCAGTAATCAACATACGTTCTGGGCCAACAGCTTCATTTACGGCTCCGGCAAGTTTGTGTGCAAATCAAAATGGAACGATCATCTTTACAGGATCGGCTGCAGCTGGAGCGACATATGCTTGGAATTTTGGAGCCAATGCCACACCTGCAACTGCTAGCACAGTTGGGCCACATTCGGTTAGTTGGTCAAGCCCAGGAAGTAAAACTGTTTCACTTACTATTACCGACGGAGGATGTGCACCAGTTACGGTTACTCAAACCGTTGTGATTAACCCAGGTTACACTGCAACTTTTTCAATGCCGGCGAATGTTTGTCAGAATGGAAGTGGAGCGGTAACCTACACAGGAAATGCACCAGTTGGATCAACCTATTCTTGGAATTTTGGAACAGGGGCAACACCAGCCACAGCAAACTCTGTTGGGCCGCACAATGTAAGTTGGTCAACAATTGGAACTTCTACTGTAACACTTTCAGTTACAACGGCAGGATGTGTTGCAGGGCCTGTTTCGCAAAGTATTGTGGTGTCGGGTTCTCCAACATCAACCTTTAACTTACCTGATTCTATTTGTGCTTCAACACCATTGCAAATAAGTTACACTGGAAATGCAAGTGCAGGTGCTACATTTAATTGGAGTTTCCCAGGTGGAACGCCAGCTTCAGCTACAGGAATAGGTCCGCACACCTACTCGTGGGCAAATGCTGGTGTGTATAATGTATCTCTTTCGGTTGTCCAGAACGGATGTACTTCCTCTACAACAATCAATTCCATTCAGGTGTTTGATGCGCCAACCAATACATTTAGTCTTCCTCTATCGGCCTGTATCGGACAATCGGTTTCGGCTACCTATGCTGGTAATGCTACGGCAGGGGCCACTTATGCTTGGAATTTTGGTCCGAACGCAACACCTTCCACAGCAACTACTTTAGGGCCTCACAGTGTTACCTGGAGTACTTCAGGTGTTAAAACTGCTAGCCTTGTTGTAACCCAGAACGGCTGCAGTGTGCAGGCTGTTACTAGAAATACCACAGTTAATACGCCTCCAACATCCACCTTTACGGTGACAAGCCCTGAGTGCCAGAATGAGACTGCTACGGCTTCTTATACTGGAAATGCGGGTGCTTTGGCAACTTATACTTGGACCTATCCCAATGGAAGTTGGGTTGCTGGTTCAGGGCCTGGTCCACTGCAATTGTCTTGGTCAAGTGCTGGTACACAGTCGGTAACATTAGCAGTGACCGAAAATGGTTGTACATCAACAATCAGTAGCGAGAATGTTGTAATTCAAGCAGCACCTAGTTTCAGCGTTTCAGCGCCAACCTATGCTGGAATCAATATTTCAACATTAATTGCCTACACAGGAACACCGATTTCTGGTGCTACCTACAGCTGGAATTTTGATGGAGGAACCATTGTTTCAGGATCTGGTGCTGGGCCTTATCAAATTCAGTGGGCAACTGCTGGAGTGAAAAATATTTCCTGCACAGTTACATCTGGTGCTTGTAATCCGGTGACTCAAACTGCTCAAACAGAAGTGATTTCTGCTGCAACTGTAAGTTTCACAGTAGATTCTCCAGTGTGTGTGAATTCGCCTTCAACGGTAACGTTTACTGGAATGTCACTTCCTGGTGCAGTGTACAATTGGAATTTTGATGGAGGAACAGTTGTTTCAGGCAGCAATGCTGGTCCATACGAAATTACTTGGGCAACATCAGGATCTAAAAACATCACCTTGTCGGTTGATCAATTTGGCGTTTCATCACCAGTAGAAACAGAAACTGTAGTCGTTAATTCGACTCCAACTGCAGTTTTCAGTTTGCCAACATTTATTTGTCAGGATCAAACGGCATCTATCAATTACACTGGAAGCAATCCTGGCACAACGACATTTAACTGGAGTTTTGATGGTGGAAATGTGATTGGTGCAGCTTCGGCTAACAATCTGGTTAGTTTCCCATCGTCAGGTATGTTTGACGTGAGTTTGCAAGTAACGCATAACGGATGTACATCGGCAACAGTTGTTCAATCTATTGATGTTCGTCCGGTTCCAGTTGCATCCTTTACGATAGCTGCTTCTGCTTGTTCGAATGCACCGGTAACGGTTAATTTTACAGGTACTGCAAGCGCAGGAGCTACATATACTTGGAATTTTGGTGGGGCTACAGTTTTGAGTGGTTCAGGTGCTGGGCCATATTCTTTGAGTTGGGCAAGTGCTGGTTCGAAAACGGTAACACTTTCAATTAACCAAAACCAGTGCACATCAACTCAGGCATCGCAAAACATCACAATTAACCAAACACCGGTTGCTTCATTCACTGCCATTTCGAGCAATTGCTCCACAGAGCCTGTATCGGTAACCTTCACAGGAACTGCCGATCCTACAGCAACCTATACTTGGAATTTAGGTCCTGCCACATTGGTTTCAGGATCAGGTCAAGGACCTTTGGAAGCAACATATTCAACCACTGGAACCTTCACTTTTGGGTTGACCATTGTACAAAATGGTTGCACGGCAAATGCCACTGGTCAATCGATTACCTTGGAGGCGACTCCTGTAGTGTCGTTCGATTTAACCGATACAACCTACGCAGGCATTGCTGGTTCGGCTGTATTTACTGGAACAGCTCCTGCAACAACAACATTCGATTGGAACTACACTGGAGCGCAGTGGATTTCAGGCTCTGCTGGTGGTCCGCTTGATTTGAGTTGGGCGGCACCGGGAACTTATGCTGTCGAATTAACCCTTGATAACAATGGTTGTGTTCCACCTAGTGTGATCGAAAATATTGTTGTTCTTCCATTCCCAGGCGCTTCCTTCAGTGCCGATAATGATACAGCCTGTGTTTCAACGCCGATGTGGATTACTTACAACGGCAATGTTGTTCCAAATGCAGTTTACAATTGGGATTTTGATGGCGCAACTGTGATCAGTGGATCAGGTGTTGGCCCGTATCAATTGGTTTGGAATACCCCAGGAGTTAAAAATGTTGAGGTTTCTTTATCGATCAATGGTTTAACTGGAGCACCTTATGAGATGGAACTACTTCTCTTGGAAATTCCATCAGCAAACTTTACCCTTCCAGAAGACGCATGCGCAGGAGAGGAAGTGCAATTGAATTATACTGATAATACCAATGTAAATGCCTTGTTTCAATGGACTTACGATGGAGGCGCTCCGATCAGTGGTGATGAATCAGGTAGTCCGATAGTGCGTTGGGATACATCAGGAGTAAAATCGGTGAGCTTAAGTGTTGCCGATGCGATGTGTATTTCGGTGCCAGTCGTTCATCAAATAAATATTAAGGCACTTCCAGTGGCCTCTTTTCAGCTCGATACGATTGCTTGTAGAGATGCAGAAGTGACAGTTTCATTTACTGGTTCTGCTGGTGTAACATCCGATTTTACCTGGGATTTTGGAAGTGCTGAAATTTTAGATGGTTCTGCTGTTGGTCCTTTCCAAATAAAATGGAACACCGCTGGAATTTACCAAGTGCAATTGGGAATCATCGAAAATGGATGTTCATCGTTGCCTTCAGTAACAGAAGTAGTTGTGCGTGAATTGCCGCTAGCGGATGCAGGAACCGTTCCACAGCTTTGTTCGGGCGATACGGTGAGATTTAGTCCATTCGAAGATCCAGCCTACAGCTATAGTTGGGCTCCATCAGGCGGATTGAGCGATGATTCGGTGGCAACACCAGATCTAACCTTGAACAGCATCCACAACTACGTAGAGAATTTCACATACACCTTGCGTGTGTTTGATGGATATTGCAGCAGTTCAGACTCTGTGGAAGTGAGTTTAGCACCTGTTCCCAATGCATTCTTCGCTCATCCTGAAGCACAATGTATGGCAGACCACAGCTTTGATTTGGTAGGCGAAGGTGGATTTGATTCCACAGCAAGTTATACTTGGAATCTTGGTCCGCATGCATTTTCGCATTCTCCGAATGATAAAGATCTGCAAGGTATCATGTTCGATGTTGCAGGAACACATGTTCTATCGTTGGTTGTGAGTCAGTTTGGTTGTGCTTCTGCTGCATACTTAGATTCGGTGGTTATTCATGCCAATCCGATTGCCGACTTTGATGCATCACGCGTTAAAGGTTGTTTGCCACATTCACCAGAATTGTCGGCAGTACCAGTGGCTGGTTCAAACGTAATTTATCAATGGTCATTTGGAGATGGAAATACTGGTTTAGGCATCGAGCCGAACAATACCTACAATACATCAGGATACATGGCGGTTAGCTTAACTGTTACCGACGACAATGGATGCTCATCGAGCAAATCAGTTCCGAATTTTATCCAAGTTTTAGAACAACCAGTTGCCGGTTTCAGAGCCACACCAGAAATTCTGTTTATTGGTGTTGACGAATTGCAACTCACCAGCTTATCGCAAAATGCATTGTATTCTTATTATGTAATCAATCAGGATACAATTCTTGGGGCAACGAATTCCTACAATTTCAACGAACCGGGCGAATATCCGATCACTCAGGTAGTCGTAAATGGAGCAGGTTGTTCCGACGAAATTACACACATTGTAAAAGTGGAGTACGGAACTGAGTATTACATTCCTGCTGCTTTCACGCCAAACAATGATGGCAAGAACGATGTGTTCAAAGTAGAAGGTTCAGAAATTCTTGATTTTAGCTTGGTGATTTTCGATCGTTGGGGACATGCGATTTTCCAATCGAACGACATTACCAATGGTTGGGATGGAAAATCGATTAACAGTGCGCAGCCAGTACCTGAAGGTGTGTATGTTTTCCGAATCGAAATGAAGAACAAGCAAAACCGCGATATCGTTGAAAATGGTTCTGTAACCTTGTTGCGGTAATCGAAATGAATCGACATTAAAAAAGCCGTCCCGAGCAATCAGGACGGCTTTTTTATTGAATAGTGTTTGATGAACTGAATAGTCTCAGAGATTAACAGATGATTACAGTCCTGTTTGTTTGCGGAATTCAGCTTCTTCAATAAATCCTGTTTGCTTCCAAATGAGCTCTCCATTTTTATACAATTCAAGGTATGGAATGCCTTTGATGCCTTTCTCAGTAAGCAATTGAGCATTTTGATCAGCATCGATTTTAAGCAATTCAAGGTCAGCCTTTTTCTCTTCTGCAAAACGCGTTAACCATGGAAGCATTTTCTTGCACGGGCCGCACCATGTGGCGTTAAAATCAACCAAAACATACGTTTGTTTCTTCACTGCTGCATTGTAATCGTTCATTGTCATTCCGCCAGCAGGCGCTGAAGCATCTGTTTTAATTTCAGATCTCCATCTCACAAGGCCTCCATCGAGATTATACACTTCTTTGAAGCCCATTGCATTTAATTTATTGGCAGCCGATCCACTTCTTCCACCCGAAAGACAGTACACAAACACGGGCTTGTTTTTATCTAACGAAGCCACGCGCTGCTCGAAGTTTCCACCATTCCAATTGATGTTGGTAGCACCTTGAATTCCTCCGTCTGAAAATTCGCCTTCGGAGCGTACGTCAATCAGTTGTGCATCGGCGGTTCTGATTTTTTCTTGGAATTCAACCGGCGATATGGCTTTGTTGATTGTTCCTTCTTTCTGCGCTACTCCTTGGCAGGCAAAGAAAGTGATCGTTAATACGAAGAGGAAACTGAAAATTGAAATTCTTTTGCTGAACATAGATTTAGTTGTATTGATCAAGAAGTTGTTTCAATGCTTGGACTTGCAGAACGCCCGATTGTCTCCACTTTACTTCTCCATTTTTGAAGATCAGCAAGGTAGGAACACTTTGGATTTTAAAAGCCGCCGCAGCTTGTGGATTTCGGTCAACATCAATTTTAATGATGGTTGCCTTTTCTCCAACCAAATGTTTGAGCTCATCGAGGATGGGAGATAACATTTTGCATGGTCCGCACCATTCGGCCGAAAAATCTACCAAAACGGGCTTGTCGCCTGCAATGAGTTCTTGAAAAGTTTGGGGTTTATCGGTAGTTGACATCTGCTAAATTTTGGTGCAAATGTCAACATGTTTTGCAATTCGATCTGTGACAAAAATCACAACTTCATTTTTTCCTCAAATGATTTTCAGGTGCATGAATTTGTTAAGCTCTATGTTTGCAGCATAAATTCGTATTAATCGCATTTGTGAACCATGTTGACAAAGTCTCTTCTTGCATTTTTGCTGTGTATCTCAGTTGTTCCGTTAACTGCTCAGCCTATGGGTTTTCATGGCTTAAAGGAAGGCGATTTATTGTTTCAGGATTTGAATTGTGGAGAATTGTGCGATGCAATTGAGGCCGTTACCGAAGGTGTAAATCACCAAGATTTTTCTCATTGCGCCATGGTAGTTCGTGTGGGCGATTCATTGAAGGTTGTGGAAGCCATTGGAAGCAAGGTGCAATTCAATTCAATTCATCGATTTTTTGTTCGGAGTGGCGATACCCTTCAAATAAAAAATATCGCCGTTGGAAGAGTCAAGCCGCAATATTTTGGGCTAATTCCGCAAGCTGCATCAAATGCAAAAGCATTGGTTGGTCAGGCATACGACGATGCATTTCTGCCCAACAACAACAGTTGGTATTGCAGCGAAGTGCTGTATGAAGCTTTTCGTAAAGCAAGTAATTCGGAATTCTTCGAACTACAACCAATGACTTTTAAAGATCCGCGCACCAAAGATTATTTTCCGGCTTGGATAGAATATTATCGTGATTTGAAGACCGAAATACCAGAAGGAGTTCCGGGTTTAAATCCAGGTTCCATTTCAAGGTCCGATAAAATCGAAATAATTAAAATTCAATAAGAACATCGCAGCCGGGGACTTTAGTCCCCGGAAAAGAATCCCATTATTATTCTAAATCTCAGAAAGAGTTGTGGTGTTTGTCCTGGGACTAAAGTCCCCTGAAAATAAGTCCATTTTATAACGAATCTCAGAAATATTCGTGGTGTTTGTCCTGGGACTAAAGTCCCAGGTTGCGGGATTTCCATATGAGAATTTATTTTATGCTACTCGCAGCCTAGGACTTCCCTGCAGCCTAGGACATTAGTCCTAGGATAGATAGATTAAAAACAAAAAATCCCGCCCTTTGCAGGGACGGGATTTTTGTCTTTCGAGGTTTCGAGCGGATGAAGGCTTCCTCCGGTCGCCTTGATCCGCCGTTTGGGCATTGTGCCAAATCCAAAAATCCCATATTCCTTCGGAATCGCGTATTTTTTGTTTCCCACCTTTCGCCCAAGCAAGCTTGGCTCAGGTTAGAAAACAAAAAATCCCGCCCTTTGCAGGGACGGGATTTTTTTCTTTCGAGGTTTCGAGCGGATTCGAACCGCTGTACGAGGTTTTGCAGACCTCTGCCTAGCCGCTCGGCCACGAAACCATCGGGGGCACAAAAGTAATAATTTGATGTTATCCGTCAAGTGCTAAATGAAAATAGCTTTAGTTTTCTGACGGACCGAATGATTTTAAGCACTTTACGCACAAGCAATCCATGTAGTTTCGGCGAATCATACTCAGATTTTCCTTACTTACATAAACGTTTTCGCACCAACAACCCTCGCCAACGGTGCACATAAAGATTGCGCCACACTTTTGGCAAGTCTTGTTGACTGTTTTCTTTTTCTTCCAGAATGCGAAGTTGAATTTCATGCTTTTAACTCAACACAAATACCCTTCAAATTACCGCCTACAGGAGGATTTAGCTTGCATAGCCTGACGTTCAGGTTACTCAGGCTCGGAAAGCGTGTGCGAATTGACCTAACAATTCTACCTGCAACATGTTCAATCAAATCGGAAGGAATTGCCATTTCACTTTTTACGAGGTCGAAAACGATCGAGTAATCCAAGGCATCTTGAAGTGCATCACTTTCAATTGCATTCGATGCGTCATAATCGAAAGATACATCCACGCTGAATTTTCCGCCATGCGCTTTTTCTTCCGGATACACTCCGTGAAACGCATGAAACTCCATTTGTTCCAGCTCAATTCTCGCAAGCATTTCCTACAAGTTCGAAGTAAACGATAAGGCGCTATCAAATCGAGAAACAACTTCGTCTTTTCCGATCAAGGAGCAAACTTCAAACATCGACGGACCAGCACCAATTCCTGTAATCATGATTCTGAAGGCTTGCAAAACTTGACCGATGCCTACATTGTTCGACTCAAGATAAGCCTTAGAAACTGCTTCCAAATTGGCGGTTGTGTAATCGTCGGTATTGCTTAAAGTATCTCGCCAGCCTTGCATGATGGCTTGCGTTTCGGGCTTCCATTTTTTCTTTAGAGTAGCATCATCGTAAGCTTTCGGTGCTTCGAAAAAGAAGCGAGAGTGCTCTAAGAAATCGCCTACGAAATTCGCACGCTCTTTCACCAAGCTGGTTACGATTTTTACGTATTCCATTGGTTTATTGAAGCCTGCTTGTTGCAACAATGGCATGAATTGTTCGGCCAGTTCATCTTCCGAACGCATCAGTAAATACTGGTGATTGAACCATTTTGCTTTTTCGAAATCGAATTTAGCACCCGATTTGCTCACGCGGTCGAGGCTGAAAGCTTCAACAAGTTGATCGAGACTGAAGATTTCTTGCGTTGTTCCAGGATTCCATCCGAGCAGTGCGAGAAAATTCAAAACAGCTTCAGGATAGTAGCCTTTTTCACGGTAACCACTGGTCGTTTCACCCGAATTCGGATC
>CAMCXT010000042.1 GCA_945883545.1 Chitinophaga pinensis
AGAGAATTTCGCGACGATACCTGGAAAGCGATTGAAAGAGGAATTAGCTTAAACCCAATTCTACATAGTTTCCAAGCTTGCGTTAACGAGTACAAAATAGAGCGCGAGCTCATTGATACTTTTCTCAATTCGATGGAGATGGACCTCTCCGATATTGAGTACGACCAATCGAACTACGAAAAATATATTCTAGGTTCTGCAGAAGTTGTTGGCTTGATGTGCCTTCGTGTATTTTGTGAAGGCGACGAAAGTCTATACGCAAATTTGAAACAGCCAGCCATGCGACTTGGATCTGCATTTCAAAAGATTAATTTTCTTCGCGATCTCAACGCCGACTACCATACCCTCGGAAGGGTGTACTTCCCACACTTGAGCATCTCGGAGTTTAATGAAGATTCAAAAGCTGAAATTCTGATAGATATCCGAAAGGATTTCGAAGATGGATTTAAAGGAATTCAGCAGCTTCCCAAAGGAGCTCGACTCGGTGTTTATGTCGCCTATGTTTACTATTATGCATTGTTGAATAAGATCAATAACACCCATGCATCAACCATACTTAGCGAGAGGATCAGAATTCGAGACTCAAGAAAATACGCACTTATTTTAAAGTCGTACGTTCGTCATCAACTCAACCTGATCTGAATCAATCGTAAACTTGGTTGCTTAAATAACATATACAATGGTTTCTAAGAGCCTTTCCGTAAATATAGATTCCAATTCGGGCTTTTGCTTTGGAGTGGTTTATGCCATCGAAATGGCAGAAGACGTGCTCGATGAACAAGGCTATTTATATTGCTTAGGCGACATCGTGCACAACGACGAAGAAGTAAATCGACTTAAAGCAAAGGGCCTGAGAATCATTGATTACGAGATTTTCAATACGCTCGAAAACGAGAAAGTACTCATTCGTGCACACGGTGAACCGCCTTCAACTTACAAGAAAGCAATTGAAAACAACATTACGTTGATTGATGCAACTTGTCCGGTGGTTTTAAAACTGCAGAACCGAATTCGGAACTCATTTGATAAGAATGAAACCATTTTCCTCATGGGGAAAAAAGGTCATGCCGAGGTGACAGGTTTAATGGGGCAAATCAACAATGAAGGAATCGTTTTCAGCGATATCACTGAACTTGAAACCGAAAAGCTTCCTGCCGAAATAACACTCTATACCCAAACTACCAAAAGCAAACAAAAATTCAAGGAAACCCGCGAAGCCCTTGAAGCAAAAGGAATCAAGGTAAATGCCCACGATACCATTTGCTCCCAAGTGAGCGATAGAGATTCTGAATTGAGAAGTTTTGCAGTTTCTTTCGATGTGATCCTGTTTGTGAGTGGAACAAAATCTTCCAACGGAAAGGTTCTTTACAATGTGTGCAAAGAACAAAATCCAAGAACATACTTCATTTCTCGTGTGGATGAAATCAATTTCGATTGGTTTGGTTCAAATGAAAGGGTAGGCATCTGCGGTGCAACTTCAACCCCGATGTGGCTCATGGAAGACGTGAAGAAAACACTCGAACAACTCTGATGCACATCCGCATCGAATCCACAATTCCAAACATTACGGTCGACGAAGTATTTGAACGCTTCAACCAAGACCTGTTTTTAGCGCTTGCTCCAAAATTTCCTCCTTCAAAACTATTGCGTTTCGACGGTTGCAAAACTGGCGACATTGTAGAGATAGAAATGCAGCTTCCAGTAATTGGAAAGCAATACTGGACTAGCAAAATCACACAACATTTGAGTGATAACCAAGTGCGACATTTCTTTCGCGATGAAGGAATTAAACTGCCGTTTTTTTTAAGAGCTTGGCAACACGACCACATCATCGAGCAGCATGGAAATGATGTGCTGATTGTGGATGATATTCACTACAAAGCCAAATCCCCAATCCCTGATTTTTTGGTTTATCCACAATTGTATAAGACCTTTTCGATCAGAACGAAGATCTACA
Organism: Chitinophaga pinensis; assembly: GCA_945883545.1. GTDB lineage: Bacteria > Bacteroidota > Bacteroidia > M30B66 > M30B66 > CAMCXT01. The sequence continues at coordinate 1,958 of CAMCXT010000042.1, forward strand.
AGGTGTTTTTTAAGAGAAGTTGATTATTAGCTCAACAAGCTCATAGTCAATTAAATATTAGATTATCTAAATATTAAGGAAAGGAATTTCCAATTCAATCCATCTCTACATACCGGAATTAAGCTACTTTCGCGGAAATCTAATTTCCTAATGGACAAGCTCAATTCTTCTCGTGCACCCGAACCAGTTGGATTATATCCACATGCTCGCCGCGTTGGCAATTTATTGTTTCTAAGTGGTGTTGGTCCTCGCGAAAGAGGAACCAAGAAAATTCCAGGTGTTGAACTCGATGAACAAGGAAACATCGTTAGTTACGACATAGAAACCCAATGTCGCTCAGTGTTCAATAACATCCGTTACATCCTCGAAGACTGTGGTTCTTCTTGGGACAATATCGTGGATGTTACCGTGTTTCTAACCAACATGAAAGACGATTTTCCTATCTACAACAGGATTTACGCAGAATTCTTTAAAGACAATCTTCCGTGTAGAACTACTTTGGAAATCAATTGCTTACCAACTCCGATTGCCATCGAACTTAAGGTGATTGCCACTATCTAGCCGTTAGATTATCTCTACAATTGGATAATTTATTTACTGTTAAAGATTCAGCTTCGGCATGCCAAAAGTTATATTAAGATCACTCATTTTCTTTGCTGTTCTTCATCTTCCCTTAACAGGAAATGCACAAATCTCCAAAAGCATCAGAAACCTAGAGTATCAGCTAAAAACGGCTTCAGATACAACCAAGATCAAGTTGCTTCTCGACTTGTCGTTTGAATACCGCCGGGTAGATGCTGATCGATGCTTACGTTTTGCAGAAAGTGCAGACAGCTTATCGAAGAAACAAGATTTCGAGCGCGGAATTGCCTTGTCGCGCAAAGCATTAGCCACCGCTTGGTATATGAAAAGCCGCCTAGATACCGCCGAAACACTTGCGCGTGAAGCGATCTTTCTACTCAACGAAATTGGTAGTTATGGCGAAAAGGCTGGGGCATTCAATACGCTCGGACTTTGCTTGATGCACCAAGGAAAATACATCGAAGCCGATCGTCGTTTTTCAGAAGCATTGGCGCTTTACATATCAGCTGGAGATCGCTCTGGCGAGGCAAAGTGCATTAGCAATTTAGGTGTGGTTGCTCATTATCAAACGCAATATGCGAAGAGTGTAAAGAATTACTTAAAAGCCCTGCGAATCGCCGAAGAGGTGAACGATCCTATTTTGAAAGCCGAATGCCAATCGAATCTCGGAATGGCATTTACAAGTCAAAAGGAATATCCAAGTTCCATTGTTTATCTCCACCGAGCCCGAAAGTCCTACAATCACTTGGGCGACAAACGCGGAGAAAGTAGATCGTTGATGGGTTTAGGAACTGCCTATTTTAATTTCGGGAACCTCGATACTGCCCAAGCCTATTACGACCGATCGATGGCGATTTTCATCGAAACTGGCGATGAACTCGGCATGGCGCAGGTGCTTCACAATTCTGCTGAAGCATTATTGGTTCGTGGAGAAAATGAAAGAGCCCTCGCGAAATTCGAACAAGCCCTCGAAATCCGCACCGCCAGCAACGAAACTTATGGAATTGCGCTCACGCTGTTTAACATGGCAAAAGCCTGCGCTGCAATTGGAGAAACCAAGCGTGCCGAAACACTGTTCGATTCTTCTGAAGTAGTCGTGAATCAGTTGGGTACAAATTACCTTTTGGCCGAATTCTACCTTGCGCGCTCAACTTATTTCGAAGAAGAAGGGAGATTTTCCCGGGCGCTCGACGACATGAAATTGTACACCAATCTCAAAGATTCGCTATACAACAGCGAGCGCATCCGATCGATTGCTGAAATGCAAGCCATTTATGAAACCGAGAAAAAAGAAAAGGAGATCTTGGTTAAAGACAGCGAAATCAAAATTTTGCAACGTAACCGTTTGATATATTCGATTGCAGGAATCTCCATTCTCTTCGTTTTTGCTGCTTCAGCATTTTGGTACCGAAACAACACCAATAGAAAACAGATTATTGAAAGGCAAAAGCTCGAAATTGCACAGAAGCAGAAAGCAATTGCAGAACAAGACTTGTCGATCGCCGACCAAGAACGATCTATTGCGGATCAGAAAAGAGTTTTAGCTGAACAAGATCGAGCATTGGCAGAATCTCGCAAAGAGTCCGCTGAATCGGCTTTGTTATTGGCCAATATCGAAGCCAATCAAATGCGAAACGAGCTCGAATTTAAGCGAAAAGAAATCACACAGTTGGCGTTGTATATTAGTCAGCAGTCGGAGTTTTTGGAAAGCATCCGATCTGAGATCAAATCGGCAAATACAGACGAGTTACGAACCTTGGAACGAGATCTTGAACAGAAACTCAATATCTCCAAGCAACGCGAAAACTTCGATCTCAAGGTAGAATTGATCAACGCCGATTTTTACCAACGCCTCTTGCAGAAATTCCCTCCATTAACCGAGAATGAACGAAAGCTATGTGCTATGATCCGTCTTGGTTTATCCTCTAAAGAAATTGCAGGCGTGCTTAATATTAGTCCTAAGAGTGTCGACATGAACCGATACCGCCTCCGCAAAAAGCTCGAACTGCCCAACGAAACCGATCTTAGCGAATGGCTCCAATTGGTATGAAACGAATCGCACCCAGCTTATCGCTGCTCATTGTTTCCATTACAGCCTTCCTTGGGTTCACAACTCAGCTTTGCGCACAAGTTCAAATACTCGTTCCATATCGGGTTAGGTCACAATGGGGCTTCGCCGACACTACCGGAAAATTGATCATCAAACCTCAATTTGATGCCATCCTTTTCGATCGAACACATCCTCTGTATTACGAAGCTAAAATTCCGAAGCAACATTATCTCACAAAGGTTGATTCATCTTATGGTTTGGTAGGTCCCGATTTGTCCATCCCAAATCAATACAGATTTATCCAAGCTCTTTCATCTGAAATCTTTGTAGCCCAGCCCTTTTCGAATTTACAAACACATTTCTATTCCAAAAAGGGCGTTCGAATTTTGAATGACGCACAGCGCATCGAACGATTAGAGTTCTCCTATTTTAGAAAAAAAGGCAAACTCGATCGATCGCCTATACATATCATTAAAATCGCAAAGGCTAAGAGACAATTCTCACTGTATGCCTACTATCCGAATGAGATCCAAAAATCTGATTTCATCATTGAAGACTGCGCTTCAATCCTTAAAACAAACCAATTTGAAGTTGACCGTGTAGCATTCAAAGTGCAGCGACAAAATCAAGGAGATTTCGAAATAATCACTTTAGCATATGACGCCAAAACCGATCGATTCGAACTTTCACCAGTAACAATGGTCGCTTCCGACAATTTTGGAATGAGCGGCTCTGGCACTGGTTCTGGTTCCGGCGGTGGCAACGGGAATGGAGGAGAGCCTGACGACTATCCCAGTAGTCAATCAGAACAACAAAATCTCCACAAAACGGCGCAGTTTATCTTAGATACAGCAACATCTATTGTGCATTTGGAGTTGCTGCCAATGCGCTCCCGAACCAGAACAGAAAATGCACTTGTTCGAAATACCGTTGATCTTCCCCAAGATGCATCCAACGTGCAAGTTGTGCCCTACTCAGGAACTTCAAACAAACAAATTATTGGCGATTCGGTGCTGTTTTACAGGAATTTCGTGCACTACAAAATTGACCAAAAAACCTGCGTGCTTGCTTTCAACCGACTGCCGCCCATCTGTTACGACTCTGTTTCGGTGGTGTATCCCGACAACAACATCAACCACCATTTCTTGATCGGCGTTCGAGACTCGAATAACTCGCTAAAGTTAGGTATGGTGAACGATTCCAACGAAGTGATCATTCCACCGGTGTACGATCTCCTATCCGGCTTGCCCGAAAACAAGTACCAAACAATCGATTACCGAAATTACATTTTTGTTGTTGGTCAGAACAATCTGAAAGGCTTGCTCACACTCAATAATCGTCAAATTTTAGCTTGTCGCTACAGCGAAATTCTACCCACAGAGAAAAGCAAAGACGACGCCCAGCTTTTCGAGCTCCGAAACAACGATTTGTCTGGCGCATTTTACCAATACAAACCCCGCAACGCAAAGCCTCCCGTGTCGACTGCCTTGATCGAGCCATTCACCGAACACCGCATCATGGCGATACGTTTTCTCGATGTTGACGAAAATGCTTCCGAGTACCGAAAGGTTTTTCCGTTGTTGCAAATTACCAGCAAAGACGGTCGATTGATCGGTTTTTACCATCCCAAAGGCTTGAAATTCTGGAACGATTAATCGTATTTTTTAATTTTTTTGGCGAATGCCGCTCAATTAACCGTTTTCTATCATCATCCCGAAAGCGGCACCGGGCTATCCGCCTATCGGCTCCTATCCCTTTCGCAGCAACATTGCAAAGAGCAGCATTTCGTTTCCAAACCTTCTTACAATTAGGGAAATCATTTTTCGGCTTACCTTTCGGGCATGAGAAACCTGTGTACTTTACTGATTGTGTGTTTCGGCACTTTTCTACACGCGCAAAAAGGCGTTGTTCCTTATCGAATCGGTTCATTGTGGGGTTTCGCCGATACTTTAGGCAAGATCATCCAAGCACCCATGTACGATCGGATTTATTTTCCTGCTGAAGCTTCTTCCATGAGCATTCACAACCTCCCGCAAGATTGTTATGTAGTAGAAAAAGGCGGATTGCGTGGTTTGTTTAATACTTCGGAAATGATCGCGCCTGCATTTGATCGTTTCTACTTCGATGACTATCAATGCATCGGTATCAAGAAAAACGACCAGCGTGAATACTTCCAAACCAATGGGAAGCCACTGTTTAATACCAAAGTGGAAATTGTAAGTGAACTCGGTGCCCAATACCTGGAAGAGGGTTTTTTCCTGTATTTCATCATTTCCAATCCAGATAAAACGAGGTCACTTGTAGCCTTTTCACCCAAGAAACCTGGGAAGCTTATTGTACTTGCCAATAAAATTGAATCAGCCAAAGGCATCGACTATACAGACATTCAGGCATCCTTTATCGTAGAATTTACCGGAAAGCCCTATGAAGAAAAGCTCACGTTCGATGTAGATGGTTCGAAAGGTGTTATTCTAGCTGCGAATCCCAAGAAACCTAAACAAAGGAATTCGAATTGGTCGGATTCAGAAAGCATCTTAGTGCAAGAAGATACCGACTATGATGTTGCAGTTCCTCCAATGGATATGGAGGCATACCCCAATCAAAGATCAGCGAAAGAAATAGTTTACTGCTCCTACACTTTTAAAAACGACACATTACAGTTTCATGAAACCCTCTTGAATAAGCGAACTGGTGGAAAAAGTCAAAACAAGATAACGGCTATCCAACTTCCCGCGGGTTCTACCCAAGTGAAAGTGAATCACTATCTAGCCACCAACTACCAATACGCCGGAGATACCTTAAGACAATTCAGAAATTTTGTTCAGTTTAAGAACAACAACAAAACGGGTATACTTTGCTTTAATCAGCTGCCTCCTATGATGTTCGATAGCTTGGAGAAATTCATAAACGACCGACAAAACACCGGATTTTTTCTCGTCGGCAACCGAAACCAAGAAGGTGAAATGCGTTATGGAATCGTTAGCGATTCGGGCAAGTTCACGGTACCTATGGAATACGAACGCTTAACTTACAACCGTAAATTATTGCAAGGTGCAAGCAATGTTAATAGTCATTCTTCACTTTGGCTCGAAGTACGCAAAGCGGGCAAGGCAGGTGTCATCTTCGCCAACAATTCGGTAGTGCTGCCAATTCAATACGATGCAGTTCTTGAGCCTGTCAAGCTAAATTATCAATACCGAACTTCCATTTTCAAAACCGGCGATCTTTACGGTTGGATGTATTTCAATACTTACAATAACAACTTAGTACCAGCGTATTCGGTTGAGCCTTTCACGCCTTATTTGCCATATGGATTGTTTACCATGCCAGAGGCACCCAATTCAAGCAGTCCACATTTTTTGTTGATGCGACTCACCGATTCAAATGGAAACGTTATTGGTTATACTGATCGGAACAAAAGGCAGTATTGGAAAGATTAAAAGGCTCTAGGAAACCGCAATTTGATCGACGTGAAATTATTTCTTGCTAGATGATTCCAGCAGAAAATTTCACATCAACTGCAGAATGCCAGCCAGTGTTTTTATATTAGTGGCATGTTAGTGAATCTCCGAAACCTTGTCATTATTGCGGCATCGATGGCTGTCTCGTCGTGCGGAAACAATTCTAAATTAAGCCCGCTGGCGTATAACGATAGCTTGGTTACCCAACAAATAAAGGTAGTTGATGCTGCAGGTAATTTGCAGGAAGTGCTAGATACGTATGTGAAACAGGATATGGAAACTGTTTACGGTCGCCTTCGTGGTCAAATCAATTTGTCGAAAGCCAAAACAGAAGGCTTTGGAGATTTTAACGGCAATCAGATTTTTAAAAACGCCACCCTAGAATTTATTGGCGTTTATCAGGAACTAACCGACAAAGAATACAAAGAAGCCTTGACCTTGCTGTCGAAGCCTGATAGTCTGTATTCAAAAACAGACGAAGCGCGTGTGGAATTGTTGTACAAAGAAATCGACAAGAAAACCGCCGATGCCACTGAGAAATACAGACAGGCACAAGACGCATTTGCAAAGGAAAACAACATTAAGTTTAAGGAAGCAAAGAAATGATAGACAACGAGCAACTTAGGTATCCAATTGGAAGGTTTTCTGATCGCGAATCTTACGATATAACAGAAACCAGGAAACACATTGAGCAGATTGAGGCTCTACCGCATCTAATCATTCGCACTTTGGCCGAATTAAGCGATGAGGAACTGGCTTCGCCTTATCGGCCAAACGGTTGGACAGGTAACCAAGTTGTACACCATATTTCAGATTCTCACTTAAATTGTTTGATGCGTGTGAAATTGACGCTCACAGAAGAAAATCCAACCATCAAGCCTTATCTTGAAGAACGGTGGGCTGAACTGTCGGATTATTCTTTGTCACTTGAAAGCGCTATCGACATTATTCGTGGAACGCATTTCAAATTGGCAAACATTCTCAAAGGTCTGTCGGATGATACATTTCGTAGAACGTACGTCCACCCTCAATACCAGTATGAACGTGATCTTTCCTATCTCGTGGCATTGTATGCTTGGCATGGTAATCATCATCTCGGCCATTTAAAACTCCTCAAAAAGGCCTGATTTTCCAGTCGTCCATTTCGCATGGATACACTATTTTTGCACCCGATTTAATCAATTAAAGATTCATTATGGGTGCTCTTCATCGTAAACGTATAGCAGACTGGCTTCTTACAGCTCCAACAGAACAAGAAATAGAAGTGGCTGGCTGGGTTAGAACCAAGCGAGGAAACAAGGAAATCGCATTTATCGCACTAAGCGATGGTTCAACCATCAACAATCTGCAAATCGTTGCCGAACTGTCGAAGTTCGATGAAGAATTGGTGAAGAAAATCCAAACGGGTGCTTCAATTCGAGCCAAAGGCAAACTCGTTTCATCACAAGGATCTGGACAGGCAGTTGAAATGGTTGCCGAAAGCATCGAATTGCTTGGTGAAGCAGATGCAGAAACCTATCCGCTTCAAAAGAAGAAACACACGTTAGAATTCCTTAGAGAAATCGCGCATTTACGCCCTAGAACGAATACGTTCGGAGCCATTTTACGTATCCGTCACTCTCTAGCATTTGCGATACACAAGTATTTCAACGACCACCATTTTTACAATATACATGCGCCGATCATTACAGGTTCTGATGCTGAAGGTGCAGGTGAAATGTTCAGAGTAAGTACAATTGATCCTGCCAATCCGCCTCGAAAAGAAGACGGAACAGTAGATTATTCTCAAGACTTCTTTGGGAAAGAATCGAATCTCACCGTTTCTGGTCAATTGGAAGCAGAATTAGCCGCTATGGCACTTTCAAGGGTTTACACTTTTGGACCAACCTTCAGAGCCGAAAATTCGAACACTGCACGCCACCTTGCTGAGTTTTGGATGATCGAACCAGAAATGGCATTTTTCGAGCTTGACGATAACATGGATCTTGCCGAAGATTTCTTGAAGTACCTCATCCGTTATGCCATTGAGCACCACGCCGACGACTTAGCTTTCTTAGAGAAGCGTTTGTTGGATGAAGAAACCTTGCTTCCAAAGGAAAGTCGCAATCCACTTCCATTAACCGAAAAGCTCAAGTTTGTTACTGAGAATCCATTTGAGCGCATTACTTACACAGAAGCAATTGCTGTTCTTGAAAAATCAGGTAAGAAATTCGAATTTCCAGTGAAATGGGGAATCGACCTTCAAAGTGAGCACGAACGCTACTTGGTTGAAAAGCACTTCAAAAAGCCAGTTATCCTCACCAACTACCCGAAAGACATCAAAGCCTTCTATATGAAGCAAGATGAAGATGGAAAAACTGTTCGTGCTATGGATGTGCTTTTCCCTGGAATTGGAGAAATTATTGGTGGTTCACAAAGAGAAGAAAGCTACGAGAAGCTCAGCAAGAGAATCCACGAAATGAATATCCACGAAGAAAGCCTTTGGTGGTATCTCGATACACGTAAATTCGGAACCGTTCCACACAGTGGCTTTGGTTTAGGCTTTGAAAGATTGGTGCTTTTTGTAACTGGAATGGGCAATATCCGCGACGTGATACCTTTTCCAAGAACACCGAAAAACCTCGAGTTCTAGGAGTTATTTCCCTTCGTTGAGTTTGAATTTCACCCGTGATGCCATCATTTCGGTTTGCATCTCTGTGCAAATACCATTTCGGTATGTGAATACATTGGTCTTTCCATCAGGTTGCCGCATTTCATAAACACTGGTGCCTGTGGGTTTGATTGGCACATAAGCACCAAGACGTTCCGAAAAAATGCTCGATTTGTTTTGAGGTTCGTAATGGTACAACAAGCCAACACTAAACGAAATTGCTGAATTGAAATACCGCGGCTCAGCATCATGGCTTTCGATTCGATAACGCTCATTTTGTTTCGAAACGGTAATCCATTCTTGTAATTCTTCGTTGATGTGCTTCTCCGAACTCGCATACACGAGTGTGTTCCTATGGTAGCGTGCCTGAATATTGGAGAACACTTTTCTGAAAGGAAAACTAAGACGCGTTTGAAGAGAAATGATCCGCACACTGTCGGAAGATTCGGTGCAAACAGCTTGAAGCATACCTACCTTGTTTCCAGAAACAAAAACCGAATATTCGAGTCTTTTAACATTAGAGAACAGTGCATTGCTTATTAAAAAGAAGCAAACAAAGATTTGAAAGGACGTTTTCAAGATGGTTTTTCATATACAACACTTTAGCAAGGTTCTACCACTATATGTGCTAAAATTCTTTCGTGCGATACTGTAATTATACGCAACAAATTTGTTAACGGTTCGCTCTTTTCTTTAATTATTGCCCGATGTGAGGCTTTTGATTGATTTTTGGTAAAATTGCACTATTATGTTAAAGCAAGGCCTACAGCAGAAACTCCTGCAAAAATTATCACCTCAGCAAATCCAGCTGATGAAGTTATTGCAGGTACCAACCGTTGCGTTAGAGCAGCGGATTAAAGAAGAACTGGAGGTAAATCCGGCCCTCGAAGAGGGATCTGATTCTGCCGACGATGCAGATGAGCCGATCTCAGAAGATCCGTTTGCATCATCGGATGATGGAGATGGCGAAGCGCACGAAGACCAAAATCGTGAAGATTTTAACCTCGACGCTTATTTAGATGATGATGAAACGCCAGCTTACAAGCTTCAAACAAACAATTACGGCCCAGATGATGAGCGAAAGGAAATTCCATTCGCTGGAGGAAGCACATTTCAAGAGCAACTCATCGATCAATTGCAATTGCGCGATCTCGACCAACGCCAATATCAAATTGCAGAATACCTGATCGGAAATTTAGATGAAGATGGCTATTTGCGCAGAGAGCTATTTGCGATTTCTGATGATATGGCATTTTCTCAGAATTTACTTGCCGATGAAAAGGAACTAGAAGAATTGCTGATGGTGATTCAGCAGTTAGATCCTCCAGGAGTTGGTGCAAGAGATCTGCAAGAGTGCTTGCTCATTCAATTGAAAAGAAAGGAATACCAAACAGTAGAGCTAAAAACAGCAGCGATGATACTTCGCGACTGTATGGATGAATTCTCCAAAAAGCACTACGACAAAGTCGCCAAGAAACTCGAACTCACCGATGAAGAACTTCGCGACGGAATCAAGGAAATCCTTCGATTGAATCCTCGTCCGGGCAACTCGCTGAGCGATTCTCCGAAGAGCACCCAGCACATTATTCCTGATTTTATTTTGATCAATAATGATGGCGTTCTAGAGCTTTCGCTAAACTCTCGGAATGCACCCGATTTGCGGATCAGCAGAACCTATCAGGACATGCTAGAACATTACAGCAAGTCGAAAAAAATCAACGACAAAGAGCAAAAGGAAGCTGTGATGTTTGTGAAGCAGAAGATTGATTCTGCACGTTGGTTTATCGATGCAATTCGGCAGCGTCAAACCACATTGATGCTCACCATGCAAGCCATCTTAGATTACCAATTGGAGTATTTCCAGGCGGGCGATGAAACCAAACTTCGTCCGATGATTTTGAAAGACATCGCTGAACGTGTTGGTTTAGATATTTCCACCATTTCACGTGTTGCCAATAGCAAGTATATTCAAACATCGTTTGGAACCCTGCTGCTGAAGTCATTCTTTTCGGAATCTCTTTCTACCGATACTGGTGAAGAAGTTTCGACCCGTGAAGTGAAGAAAATTCTAGAAGACGCCATTGGCGCGGAAGACAAGCGCAAGCCCGTTACCGACGATAAGTTGGCGAAGATTCTGAAAGACAAAGGGTACAATATTGCCCGACGCACCGTTGCGAAATACCGCGAACAGTTAAACATTCCGGTAGCTCGATTAAGAAAAGAAATCTGATGTCGTTCCTGCTACAACTTCAACTCCTGTTTACATTGCTTGTTCATCCACCTATGGAGAAAAAACACACATTTTTGGCCCTTGGAGACTCATACACCATTGGCGAATCGGTAGCTGAAAGTGAAAGATGGCCCATGCAATTTATCGAACTGATGAAAGCGGCCGGCAAGGATTTCGAAACACCGGAAATTGTTGCCAAAACTGGTTGGACAACCGACGAGCTTTCCCGTGCAATCGCCGATGCTAATCCGAAAGGGCCTTACGATATGGTTTCATTGCTCATCGGTGTGAACAACCAATACAGAAATTATAGTCCGCAGTTATACAAAAAGGAATTTATCCTACTGCTAGAGCAAGCCATCAGTTTCGCAGGCAACAATGCCGATCATGTGGTTGTGTTGTCAATTCCAGATTGGGGCGCAACGCCTTTTGCGGAAGGTCGTGATAGAGCGAAAATTGCCCTTGAAATTGACCATTTTAATTCAATCAACCGAGAAATTGCAGGGGCTTATGGTGTAACCTACATCGACATAACGCCGCACTCTAGAATTGCTGAAACAAATGCCAGTATGGTTGCTGAAGACAAGCTTCATCCATCAGGAGGCGTCTATACCTATTGGGCAAAGCGTGTTTTTGATGAAATGAAAGACCGTTATTGATCTGAGCGCCTCTAAATGCTATCGAGCATCGAAGTGGCTTGGATCATTTTTTTGACTTCCAGCTTTTTGATTAAGTTTTTGCGGTGGGCTTTTACAGTGTTTTCGGTGATGTTTAGCCTTAATGCAATCTCCTTCGACGTTAATCCGGCTTTCACCAATTGTAAAATCTCTAGTTCTCGGTAGCTAAGTAGGCTTAGTTTTTCGGTGCCCATATCTGGGATAATGTCGATCGTTCTTCCATTGGTTTCCAAAACACCAATTACTTTGAATGGGTGCTGATTACCGAAAAGCTCTACCAAAAAACCAACGTTGAAGGTGAGTTGTTGGTCTTCGTCAGAATAGGTTCTGTTACTTTGCATCACCCAAACCCAAGTATCGTCGGGGCGACGAATACGAAAGAATAATCTGAAATGAGAAGACAGTTGTTCAACATCTTTCATTTTAGAAAATTCAATTACCGCTTGTTTGGTCACATACAGACACTTGAGGAAATCTTCGGGATGCGTTACAGTTTGCATGAACCGAAAGCCTTGCTTACGAATTACACTTGCAGCGGTTTGAAAAATGATCGGGAAATAGGAATTGAAATACCGATAGTTCGATTTTCTGAAATCATAAACAAATGTGGCGACTTTCGCTTCTGCAAGTTGGTCCAAACCTGGCGCCATCTCCGCAAGCATCTGATCTACATTGCGATTGAGTTTGACAGATTGAAGAATTGAAAACCATTTTTTTATTTCTGCTGCGGTATTGTCTGCCGTTTTTGCCATAACCCTTCACAAATTATTCCTTACAAATTTAACCAACCAAATGAGAGATCCTCTCCTCAATATTCTTGGTTCTTCAATAAAGTGTTGATAAAATGGTTTCTGTGAACTACTTTTGTGGAAAATTTAGAATCAATCTAAATAAAACGTGCAAGGGTGAAACATTTGAATTACCTTGCTGTTAAAGAAGGGAGACATATTTTATGATCACAGTTTCTGAATCTGCAAAAACAAAGCTTGAAAGCCTTATGGCAGAAAGCAACATTAAACTAGATAGCTACTTGCGCGTTGGCGTCGAAGGCGGCGGATGCTCTGGTTTGTCGTATAAGATGGATTTTGATGCTCAAATGAAGGATGGCGATCAGCTTTTCGAAGACAAAGGCGTTAAAATTCTAGTAGATAAAAAAAGCTTTCTCTATTTGATTGGCACAGAGCTAGAATATTCTGGTGGCCTCAATGGTAAAGGCTTTGCGTTCAACAACCCCAATGCCACTAGAACTTGTGGATGCGGTGAAAGTTTCGCTGTTTAATTCAAAATATTGATTGACATGGCCGGAACAGGTAACGAATTGCTCGAAGAACACATTAACTCGGATTATAAATACGGGTTCACAACAGATATCGAAATGGATTCGGCTCCGAAAGGGCTGAGTGAAGATATTGTGCGGTTTATTTCTGCAAAAAAGAATGAGCCGGAATGGATGCTTGAGTATCGTTTGAAGGCATTTCGTTATTGGCTGAAAATGGAAGAGCCTGTTTGGGCACACGTGCATTATCCGCCAATAAACTTCCAAGACATCATTTATTATGCAGCTCCCAAAAAGCAGAAAGTACTCAACAGCCTCGATGAGGTTGATCCAGAATTGAGAAAAACTTTCGAAAAACTCGGAATCTCTCTTTTGGAGCAAAAACGCCTTACTGGTGTTGCTGTTGATGCAGTGATCGATTCGGTTTCAGTGAAAACGACTTTCAAAGAAAAACTTGGAGAGCTAGGAATCATTTTCAGTTCATTCTCCGAAGCAGTGCATGAACACCCCGAACTCATCAAGAAATTCATGGGTTCTGTGGTTCCATACACCGACAATTACTACGCTGCCTTGAATGCTGCAGTGTTTTCTGACGGTTCATTCTGTTACATTCCAAAAGGCGTTCGTTGTCCGATGGAGCTTTCGACCTATTTCAGAATCAATGCTTCAGGAACAGGACAATTCGAAAGAACCTTGATCGTAGCAGATGAAGGCTCTTATGTAAGTTACTTGGAAGGTTGTACAGCGCCAATGCGTGATGAAAATCAACTTCACGCTGCGGTAGTTGAAATCGTTGCACATGAAAATGCTGAGGTTAAATATTCTACCGTGCAAAATTGGTATCCAGGCGATAAAAATGGAAAAGGTGGGATTTTTAACTTCGTAACCAAACGAGGAATTTGTGCGGGACGTAAGGCGAAAATATCATGGACTCAAGTAGAAACCGGATCGGCAATTACTTGGAAATATCCATCAGTTATACTCAAAGGAGATGACTCTGTTGGTGAATTTTACTCTGTTGCAGTAACCAACAACATGCAGCAAGCCGATACAGGCACAAAAATGATTCACTTGGGTAAAAACACCCGATCGACAATCATTTCAAAAGGAATTTCGGCAGGCAAAAGCCAAAATAGCTACCGTGGTTTGGTTCGCATTTCGAAAAAAGCACAGAACTCGAGAAATTTCTCTCAATGCGATTCATTGCTCATGGGCGATAAATGTGGAGCACATACTTTCCCATATATCGAAATCAACAACCCAACAGCAACGGTCGAACACGAAGCAACGACTTCAAAAATCGGAGAGGATCAAATATTTTATTGCAAGCAGAGAGGTATCAGTACAGAAAAAGCGATCGGTCTCATTGTGAACGGATACTGTAAAGATGTTTTGAATAAGCTTCCAATGGAATTCGCTGTTGAAGCGCAAAAACTTCTCTCTGTTAGTCTCGAAGGTAGTGTAGGTTAATTCTGCTGAGTTAGACCAATAGGTTTCGTTTTCTGCAACACATTTAATTAGTATTGAGTTCCAAGCGAAGCACTTTTAGCTTGCGTGATCAACTTTAATGATTGCAATTGCACGCTTGTATGTGTATTCCTTGGATGTAAAATCAACCCTTTTTCTGGTAGCGTTTCCAAATGATTTCGGCGAGCACTGCCGAGAGAATGAAAAATGCCCCAACGTAAAATCCAACGCCCAATTCTCGGTACTCCTTCAACAGCACAAAAGCCAATACGATACCATAAACAGGCTCAAGGTTGATCGCCAAGTTTACTGTGAAAGGACTTAAAAACCTTAACGAGCTCAATGAAAGATTGAATGCTACGACAGTGCAGAAAAAGCTGAGTAAAAACAGATAAAACCAATCATCCTGCGTTGGAATATAGCTAGTTACAGGAATGAAAAATTCTGTAACAGGCAGCAATAATGTGAGTAAAATAAATCCTGCACCGAGCTCGTAAAGAGACAATAGACGAGAGTCGTACCGACTAACGAGCTGCTTGTTTAAAACAGTAAACAATGCACTGAAAAACGCCGATGCCAGTCCAACAAAAATCCCGACAATATGATTCTTTTGGTCTTCGGCCATGAAGTAAACGCCCACAATAACCAAGATCGAAAACAGCAATTCGATTTTCGAGAATGGCTTCTTTAGAATGATTGGTTCCAAAAGAGCGGTAAACAAGGTTATCGACGACAGGCAGATCATTGCAACCGAAACCGATGCGAGTTTTATAGATGCGTAGAACAAGATCCAATGGATCACAATGGCTAGCGAAACGGCTGCAATCTTTAGGGTTTCGGACCAATAAAGTCGCTTCCATCTCCCAATAAACCAAACATAAACGAACATCATGATGGCGGTCATCCACATGCGATGCCACACGAGCATTGTTGCTTCGAGGCTTATAACATCTCCGAGTACGCCAGTAAATCCGAAGAGGAATACCGCTGCATGGAGTTCTATATAAGCTCTTTTGGTATTGGCACTTGTCATACTAACTTAGAAAGGGATTGTTTAATTTCTCAAACCCAATGGTCGTTGATGGCCCATGACCGCACAATACTTCAAAGGAATCAGGTAATGTAAAAAGTTGTTCTTGAATTGATTGTATCAAGGTTGGATGGTCGCCTCCAGGCAAATCAGTTCTGCCAATCGACATTCTAAAAAGCACATCACCTGCAATAACAAATTCCTGAGCTGTGTGCACCAAACATACTTCACCTGGCGTGTGACCTGGTGTAAAAAGCACTTCGAAAGTTTCTTCTCCCAAACTGATTTGAGATCCATGCTCCAATCCAAGTTGTGGATCAGGAGGCGTCTCGAGCGTGATACCCCACACGGCACCATAGCGCTCCCCGCCTTGATAAATGTCTAAATCGAGTCGATTCAACCACGGCGTAAGTCCATACTTTCGATGAACAAAAGCATTTCCCAGAATATGGTCAATATGCCCATGTGTATTGATCAATAACACGGGATTTAAATTGTTTTCAGCGATAAAGCCCTCCAATTCAGCTTGCTCCGATTTGGTATAACAGCCCGGATCAACGATCATACATTGCAAGTCGTTGGTCCAAAAAAGCCAAGTGTTTTCGGCGAAAGGTCCAAATGTGAAATAGGTTTTGTGAAGCATTTGGCAAAACTATGAAGAATTATGTGGTCGTTCTGCCTAAATCAAACGCGAATCGGACGATTGCGCCAATATAATTTGGTACTTTTACGGGAACTGTGCGCGCATCCATTCGTTTCTGCTTATTGATTGCCAGTCTTTTGGCGGTAATCCAACTCAATGGCCAATTTTACAATGGTTCACAGATGGATTTTGGCAAGAATCGTGTCCAATATATTCCAGTGGATTGGGAATTTTATCGGTACGAAAAATATGATGTTTTCTTTTATGCTGGTGGTAAAGACTTGTCTCATTTAGCCGCAAAAGCCGCCAATGTATATTTGAAGGAATTGGAGGAGAGGTTCAATTATGAATTGGAAAACAGAATTCAATTGATTCTTTTCAATCGCCTTTCAGACCTGCGCCAAAGTAACCTCGGTAGCATGCCAGATGCTGAAAACAATCCTGGAGGTATGACTCGCCATGTTGGGAATAAGATCATGCTGAGTTATGAAGATGGAACAGTTTCATTTCTCAAGCAATTGAAAATTGGAATTGCAGATGCTTTCGTTCAAGAGTTCCTTTATGGAAGCGATTTTCGAGATCGTTTAAGGGCTTCCACCTTGATGAATATTCCTGTTTGGTTCGAAAAAGGTCTCGTGAGATGGCTTGCAGAACCTTGGAATGCCGTTAACAGCAGCCAAGTGCGCGACGGACTTTTTTCAAACCGATATTTGTATTTAAGCCGTTTGGAAAATGAAGATGCAATTTTGGCAGGCTTCTCACTTTGGACATACATTGCGCGCAGTTATGGGGAGAAAATCGTACCCGACGTAGTTGAAATGACACGGCTAAACCGAAGTGTGGAATCTGGTTTCAACGTTGCTTTAGCCCAGAGTATGAAAGGGATTAGTCAGGATTGGTTAAACTATCTCGACAAACAATTTTACAGTTCAGAGAAGATTTTACCGAAAGAAAATCGAAAGCCCATTTCAGGAAAATTCAGGAATGGCTATGTCTATCGACAGCTTAAAATCAGCCCCGATGAAAAATATTTGGCTTGGGTTAGAAACGATCATGGCAGAAATTCGATTTGGCTTAAAGAAAACAATGGATCAAAAGCCAAGCGACTTTTTAGCAAAGGGAAGCGACTTCCTGGCATTGCCGATTATAGTTTTCCAATTCTTGCATGGCATCCCAATGGGGAATTGTTGGTGTATTCTGATGAGCACAAAGGAAGACTTAGACTCAATTTTTACAACATCAAGACAGGCGAAACGGAACGAAAATTCCTCAATAACATAGGCAAAGTGCAGAGTTTTAGCATTGCGCCCGATGGGCAGCAATTTGCCATGGTTGCCTCACGTGACGGCAAAACGGATTTGTACATTTTTAACAATGTGTCGAATTCATTTAAGGCAATTACCAATGATTGGTGGGATGAAGCTGGTTGCGTTTGGATGCCAGGTGGAAAGAAAATCCTTTTTAGTTCGAACCGAACAAACGACACCTTGAATACGAAGGATGCAATGCCCCTGTTTCCAGCTAATTCGCACGATCTGTTTGTGTATGATACCGAAGGCAGTCAAACGGTTCTACGAAGACTAACATCAACACCCAATGTTCATGAGTCTCAACCTTATCCTTTGGAAAATCAACGGATAAGTTGGTTGAGTGATCAAAACGGAATTCAGAACCGATACCAAGGAAGATTCGATAGCACAATTGCCTACATCGATACGACAATTCATTATCGGTATTTTATGGTTTCTAGACCAATCACCAATGGCTCTCGGTCCATCATCGAGCATTCGGTTGGTTACAAAGGAAGTTCATTAGAAGTTAAATTTGAAAATGGGAAGCCTGCTGTATTTTACGCGTTGGTTGAAAATGGTTTTGCAGAAAAAGAGCAATTAGCAACGGTTGCGCGTGTCGACACAGAACCAACCCAGGAAAAGTCAAGTTCTCAAACAGTTTCTAAGCCAGAGAAAACCAGGTTAAAGAAAGTGTTCGTTTTTGGCGAGAAAAATGGCGTTGAAAATCTGGTTGTTAAGTCGGAACTTACCGATACATTTAAAATTTCTAGGCAAAGGGTTTACGAAACCTCTTGGTATTCCGATTACTTGGTTACGAGAGTCGATCGCGGCTTTTTAAATCAGGTATACCAACCATATTCCGCCAATGGATTTTTCAATCCCCCTGTGAATGGGCTTTTTAGGATTGGGATTTCTGATTTGTTCGAAAACTATAGACTAACTGGCGGTATCCGTTTGGCTGGAAACCTCACAGGAAATGAATACTTACTTGCGATTCAAGATCTTAGAAAAAGAGTCGACAAGTCGCTGATTTTTCACCGGCAAGGTATCCAAACCGCCGAAGTGAGTGGATCTCGGGTGATGTCGCATTCGTTGATTTCTAAATTGTCATTTCCGTTTAGCGAAGTGGCTCGGATTTCTGGAAGTTTAAGCGGTCGATACAATAGAACGGTTTATCTATCAACCGATTTGGCCAATCTGAACCGCGAAAATCAGCAACAATTTTGGGTGCAGGCGAAGGGTGAGTATGTCTTCGATAACTCATTTCCAGCAGGCTTGAACATGGTGATGGGCTCGCGAATGAAGTTTACGGTAGAGTATTTCCTCAATCCATCGGAAAAAGACCAATCTACAACAGTAATTGGAGGAGATATTAGGCGGTATGAAAGGGTGGGGAGAGAAATGATTGTTGCTTTGCGAGCCGCAGGAGGCACATCCCTTGGTCCAGCGAAGCTTCTGTATTATCTAGGTGGAGTAGACAATTGGATGACTCCTCGTTTCGATGATGCCGCATTGCCGGGGCCTGATGCAAATTATATGTTTCAAACCTTAGCTACAAACATGCGTGGGTTTTACCAGAATGTGAGGAATGGCAATAGCTTCGGAGTTTTGAATGCAGAGTATCGATGGAACATGTTGAGGTATTTTTCGAAGTATCCCTTACGGTCTGATTTCTTCAATTCTTTGCAGATCGTTAGTTTTGTAGATGCGGGTACAGCCTTTACCGGGCGTTCACCATATTCGGATGAAAATATATTTAACCAAACCACCATCGAAAGTGGCCCGATCAAAGTAGTTCTGAAAAACCAAGAAGAGCCCATCGTATTTGGCTTTGGTGCAGGTATTCGTACCCGTTTGCTTGGATATTTCGTACGAGCTGATATAAGTTGGGGAATTAACGACGGGCGACGAATGCCAGCGTTGTTCTACTTATCATTGTGTAATGATTTCTGATCAATGAAAACTAAAAAAATGGACATCAATACTTTAGTCATCTTACTGATTGTAGGAGTTGCCGCAGGCTTCGCATCTGGCATGGTAGGAATTGGCGGTGGAATCGTAATCGTTCCTGCCTTGGTTTATTTCTTAGCCTTGTCGCAGCACCAAGCCCAAGGGATCAGTATTGGTATGTTGCTAATGCCTGTTGGATTTCTTGCAGCTTACAATTACTACAAACAAGGAAACTTGAACTTTACATATAGCGCAATCATTGGTGTTACGTTTGTTTTTGGGGCTTACTTGGGCTCTAAGGTTTCCTTGAAAATGGATCCTTCACTGATGAAACGCATCTTTGGGGTATTCATCCTGCTCATTTCGCTAAAAATGATCTTTGGGAAATGAGTGAAGAGTTAAAATCTAAAATTCTAGCCGAGTCAAAATCGATTCAGTCTGAATTGATTGCTATTCGTCGACACATCCACCAACATCCAGAACTCTCATTTGAGGAGTATCAAACGAGCACTTTTCTGAAAGGCAAGCTCAAAGATGCGGGTATTTCATTTGTTGATGGATGGGTGAAAACGGGTATTCTTGCCACCATTAAAGGTGCAGATTTAGGAAAAACAGTTGCTCTTCGCGGCGATATGGATGCCTTGCCAATCCAAGAGAAGAGCCAAGTTTCATATGCATCGGTGAACGAAAATGTGATGCATGCTTGTGGTCATGATGTGCATAGTGCTTGTTTGATCGGTGCCGGTTTAATTTTGCAACGATTAAAAGACCAGTTCAGAGGATCTGTTCAATTGGTCTTTCAGCCTGGAGAAGAGAAATTGCCTGGAGGGGCAAAGTTGATGCTTGAAGCTGGTTTGTTCGAGAAACAAGCACCAGATGCAGTTTTTGCGTTGCATGTATTCCCTCAGTTGCCAGCTGGTCATCTTGGATTTAGATCAGGCATGTATATGGCCTCTACCGATGAATTGTATTTTACAGTTCGTGGAAAAGGCGGACATGCAGCGATGCCACATCAAGTAAAGGATCCAGTTCTTGCTGCGTCAGCTTTTGTGGTTGAATTACAGCAAATTGCAAGTCGTTTGGCGCCGCCTACAATTCCAACGGTGCTTTCAATTGGAAAAATGCAAACAACTGGAGGAGCTACCAACGTGATTCCTGATGAGGTTCGATTGGAAGGCACATTCCGAACAATGGATGAGCCGTGGAGATCCGAAGCGCATCAGCATATTCAAAGAATTGCAGAAAGTGTTGGTTCATCCCATGGAGTTTCGATTACAGCGGATATTCGCCGTGGTTATCCAGTATTGTCGAACGATAAAGTGCTTACTGATAGAGCTCAATTGGCCGCAGAAACGCTTTGGGGAACAGAGAAGATTCATCTACTTGAAATGCGGATGACTGCCGAAGATTTTGCTTGGTTTGCCCAAGAGTTTCCTGCTTGTTTCTTTCGTCTCGGAACCAATTCCCCGGAGGGAAAATTTAGCGCAGGCGTGCATACTTCAACTTTCGACATCGATGAAGATGCCCTTGTTGTAGGAGCTGCTACATTGGCTTGGTTGGCAATTGGTTATTTAAACTCCTGAATTACAGGCCGCAAACTGTGTCGGCAAGCGATTCTTCTGTTGTAAATGGAGGGAGAATTACTTGTGCAATGCCTTGGTTTTGAAGGGCTTCGGCTGTTGTTCTGCCAATGGCAATTACTTTACCTGTAGGCTTGCCTTGTGCTTGAATAAACGAATTCACGCAAGATGGACTGGTGAATACATATATATCAGCACTTATTTGGTGAGGAAAATCGGCTGGTTGGGATTCGTAAACAACTACTTCTTTAACCGTAGCTTGTGTGGAAATTTGATTTTGAATGCTTCTTAGGCTTTCGGCGGCGATAGGAAAAAGCACCTCTGTGCCCTTTGCTAATTCCGAAAATGCTGCAGCAGTATCTCGTGTGTTTCCATCTGCACCAGTAAAATCAGGTTGAATTCCATGGCGTTTCAATGCTTGAGCAGTTCCCGATCCCATGGCTGCAACACGAATATTGGCAGGCAGTTGAAGGTCTTGATCAAAATAATGATCGACCGTTCTAATGCTTGTAAAGAAAAACCAATCTGCATATGGAATTACCGGAATCTCGACAGTTTGGTAACGAACAGGGTTTACAGCTTCCACTTGAAAACCTGCGGCTGAAACCATTTTTGCAAAAAGTTCCGCTTCATCGGGGTTTCTTGAGATATACACCTTCTGGTTGGCAATAGATTTCAAGTTCATTAATGCCTTTTCTGCAAGAAATTGAGGGTTTTTTCCTCGAATAAATAATCGACGGTAAGGGCTGCCATCTATAGGTTGAAGTGAAGCCCACAAGCGGAAGTCGCTTTCGCGTTTTTCGCAGTAAACACCAAGTGGAAGTAGGCATCCTCCATCGAGTTGGTTGAGGATAAAACGTTCTGCTCCAATACTTTCTTGAACGTCGCTGTGGTGAATTTGGGCAACGATTTTGCGCAATTCTACATCTGTTTCTCGTGTTTGAAACGCGAGCACACCTTGAGCAGGAGCAGGAATGAACTTGTTTGGCGATAGAACAATCCGTTCTAATCCTTGAAGGTCTAGGTTGAGGCGGTTAAGTCCTGCCGATGCAAGTAGAATTGCATCATAATGGCCATCGATCAATTTTTGAACCCGCGTAGGAACATTTCCACGCAGGTCAACGATTTTTAAATCGGGCCTGTGATGTAGCATTTGCGAGCGACGTCGGTGTGATGAAGTGCCTACGCTTGCTCCATGTTTCAATTGAAAAGTTTGAAGATTGTCTTTTGCTTCGGATCTGATTAGAAGCGATTCGGAGCAGTCTTCGCGGTACGAAACCCCAGCAATGCACAATCCTGCTGGTGATTGCGTTGGCAGGTCTTTATGCGAATGCACAGCGAGATCGATGTCTCCATTTAACAATGCATCTTCGAGTTCCTTGGTAAAAAATCCCTTGCCTTCGATTTTGTCGAATGGAAGGTGTTGTATTTGATCACCTTTGGTTTTGATGATTTGAATTTCGATATCGAAGCCAAGCTCTTCGAGTTGATTCTTAGTAAAGTTTGCTTGCCAGAGAGCTAGATCACTACCTCTGGAGCCAATGATTATTTTACGGCTCATGCTTCTTTGTTGTCGAGTAGAATTTCTCTGGCCATTTTCATGGGAACAGAAATATATTTCTTCTCGAGATAGATGAGCATTTTGTCGACAATTTCTCGGCTATGTTCATCGAGTTGATTCAATTCTCGGGCGAAAACATTTGTGGTGGCATGTTCTCTAATTTCCCGAACAATTTTTGGAACGTCTTTCATGGCCAATTCAACCTGACGTTGGCGGTAAAGGCTTCTAAATGCCATGAGTTGTTCATTGAGAATATCTTCACATTGATCAAGAGCGTTATGGCGAAGAGCTAGATTTTCTTCCGCCGCATGGCGTAAAGTTTCGACCAAAATGGCACTCACGGAGAAATGCTTGTAAACGATAGGGTCAACATCTGCAGGAATAGCGAGGTCGATCACAATTTTTCTCCCCGTGTCGTTTCCGAGAAGGCGGGAATAACTTTCAAGATTTAGGATGTGATTTGCTGCTGCAGTGCAGGTGATTAGCACATCAAATCCTTCATCGAAAGTGTAAAGTTGATCAAGAGGAAGGGCCTTTCCGCCAACCATTTGAGCCAGAATTTCGGCATTAGGCAGGCTTCTGTTGAAGATATTGAAGTTGCTGAAGCCATGCTTACGCAGATATTTGCACATGTTTGAGTTGGTTTGTCCGGCTCCAATTATTAGAATCCGGGCATCCTTTTTCACGTGCATATTTTTTAGCTTCCTGTAGGCAAGCGATACAACAGAAACAGGATTTCTTGCAACGGGCGTATCTGTATAAATACGTTTGGCTGTTTCGATTGTTGATTTAATCATCAATCGAATGAAATCTCCAGTGAGTTTATATGCAGAAGATTCTTCGAAAGCAGTTCTAACTTGGGTGATAATTTCTCTTTCGCCTACTACAAGTGAATCGAGTGAGGAGGCTACACTAAAGAAATGTCTGACAGCGGATTCTCCTTCGAAGGTGATTGCGCGTGTTGCAGATTCAAGAATTTCTGCATTAGACCACTCAGGCTTGAACGATTTAAAGAATTTCGTTAGGAATTTTTGGTCAAGGTATTCATCAGAGACCAATAAAAATTCAACCCGATTGCAGGTTGATAAGTACATGAGTTCTTTGATACCTAAAGTGTTGCGAAGATTTTGGAGAATATTTTCTCTGATTTCAGGATCAACGTGATACCTGCCAACTTCCTCGAGTGGAGTGTTGCGGTGGGTAAAAGCGATGATTTTGAATTCCTTCACAGGTGGGCTTTTTCTTAAACAAAAGTAGATTCAGGGCATTTGGCATTTGTCATTAAAATGTAAAAGGACCCCAATGGCGAAATTTGGAATCATTATAAATAAGAAGCGGATCGAAGTAGTGGTTTTCACTTATAGTATTCAATATTAGATGGTTTCAGAAAAACCAGATTGAAGAATTTATATAACTCCAAAGAGTTATTTTTTGAGTGCAAAATATTTGCATTACCCCTATATCGAATTAATGTACAGATAATCAATGATATGCGAAGGGTGTTTTAGGCCAATTGAACCAAAGTTCAATGAATTTTGGTCGAAAAAGATTTAAAGAACACCCTTTGTGTAGTTTGGAAAGTTTGTATTTTTGAAAAAAATCAAACCTAGATTTTACATTTTCATGAAAAAGCAAGCAGAGAGACTTCGACTGATTCGGGTGTCAAAAGGAATGAGTCAAGAAAACGTTGCAAAGTCACTTGACATTACTGTTGGAGCATACTCAAAAATCGAGCGTGGTGTTACTAAGTTGAGCTTGAATCGTTTAGGCGACCTTGCAAAAATATTCGATATTGATTTGAATGATTTCATTCGCTATTTAAATGGTGAATCAGAGAGTTTAGACCGTAAACTGAATATTCCTGGTGGAACAACCAGCAATACATATGGAACAAGTCCTTCATCAGATGCTGAGGTGGCTTTGTTGCGTAAGATCATCAATCTTTACGATGAAAGTAAGGAACTCAATACAAGAGCCGTTGTTCGTAACATGCTCGAAAACAACAATGTGAACGTTGGTTCTTTCATTGAAGTTCTTAGAGAATGTTCAACAAACCTTTCTTCAAAAAAGCTTGATGCGAATCAAATTACCAATTAC
>CAMCXT010000043.1 GCA_945883545.1 Chitinophaga pinensis
ATTATTCGCCTCAATCGTGGAAAGGCAAATGCAATCAATGCAGAAATTATTCACGAATTAACGCAAGTAATCCTTGAACTTAAGGCCAATGAAAACGTTCGGGGCGCGATCATTACTGGGAAAGGTGAGTTTTTTTCGGCTGGTTTGGATGTAGTTGAACTCTACAATTACAACGAAGAAGAAATCCTCAATTTTTGGAGAGATTACGATCGCTTGTTGCGTTTAATGATTGCTTTTCCGAAGCCACTTGTTGCTGCAATTAACGGACATTGTTCTGCTGGTGGTTGTTTGCTCACTTTGGGCTGCGATTACCGCGTGATGGCTTCTGGAAACTACCGAATTGGATTGAATGAAGTGGCTTTAGGAATCGTAATTCCAGAAACAGTATACCACTTGTATTCCTTTGCCATCGGAAGAAGCAAGGCATATCAGTATTTACTCGAAGGCAAAATGCATTCGCCCGACGAAGCCTTGGCCTGCGGATTAATCCACGAAATGCTTCCATTGGAACAAGTAGAAACTCAAGCCCAGAAACAATTAGATCATTATTTGAAGTTTAGCACCGCTGTTTGGGCTCAGAGTAAGCTCAACTTCCGCAACGCGTTATTGCAAAGAATCAGAACAGATTTTCAAACTACCTTCGAACACACAATTCACCAGTGGTGGTCGGAAGAATCAAGAAGCATTATGGCTGGAATGATCGCTAAATTGAAAGGTTGATGTTTAGATTTATGAAAATCAATTAGTTAGATTGGCTCTGAACGATTTTTGAGTTTGTTTCAAAGTGTAACAATTGTATCCATTGCATGGATGCACGGTAATCTACTTTTGTCTTATCAAAAACTCAAAAATGAAAGTAGAACAAATTTATACAGGATGTTTGGCTCAAGGCGCGTACTATATAGTATCGAACGGAGAAGCCGCAATCATTGACCCACTTCGTGAAACCAGGCCTTACATGGATCGTTTGGAAAAGGACAATGTGAAATTGAAATATATTTTCGAAACACATTTTCATGCGGATTTTGTTTCTGGACACCTGGATTTGAGTAAAAATACTGGCGCACCGATTATTTATGGTCCGAACGCAAAGCCTGAATTTGATGCAATTATTGCAACCGACGGGCAGGTTTTTGAATTGGGTGCATTGAAATTTAAAGTGCTTCATACACCTGGTCATACTATGGAAAGTACCACATTCTTACTTATTGATGAAAATGGGAAAGACCATTGCATATTCTCAGGCGATACCTTGTTCCTTGGTGATGTTGGGCGTCCGGATTTGGCCCAGAGAGCAGCGAGCATGACCCAAGAAGAACTTGCAGGAACCTTGTATGAAAGTTTGATGAACAAGATCATGCCTTTGGCGGATGATGTAATTGTTTTTCCTGCGCATGGTGCCGGAAGTGCTTGTGGTAAAAACATGATGAAAGAAACTGTGGATACTTTGGGCAACCAAAAGCGGATGAATTATGCCCTAAATCAACCCAGTAAAGAAGCGTTTATTGCAGCTGTAACCGACGGATTACTTCCCCCTCCTGTATATTTTGGAATGAATGTAGCGATGAACAAAAAAGGCTACGATAGTTTTGAAAACGTATTTAACAATGGCATGCGCGCATTGTCGCCAGATGAATTCGAAGTAGCTGCTGAGACTGGTGGAAACGCCTTGATGCTCGACACACGAGACAGTGCAATTTTTCATAAAGGATTTGTGCCACAGTCGATTAATATCGGAATTAACGGAGATTTCGCTCCTTGGGTGGGTTCTTTGGTAGGAAATGTTGCCCAACCAATTTTGTTGATCACCGAAGATGGAATGGAAGAAGAAACTGTTACACGTCTCACTCGTGTTGGTTTTGATAATATTATCGGACATTTAAAAGGTGGTTTTAACGCTTGGTTAAATGCAGGAAAAGAAATCGACACAGTAAACCGGATTTCCGCTAAGCAATTTTCTGAAACCGTTGACGTAGCAACCGATGTTGTGGTAGATGTTCGTAAAGAAAGTGAATACTCTGCTGAACACGTTGATGGCGCATATTCAAAACCATTGGCATACATCAATGAATGGATTAAAGATATCAATACCGAACAGCATTTCTTCCTTCATTGCGCTGGTGGATACCGCAGTATGATTGCTAGTAGTATTCTTCAAGCACGCGGATACCGCAATTTTACAGAAGTAGAAGGTGGCTTCAAGGCAATCGCTGAAACATCAGTGCCAAAAACTGATTTCGTTTGCCAAAGTAAGGTAATGAAAGCTTAATTGTTCCTT
The DNA here is from genome assembly GCA_945883545.1 of Chitinophaga pinensis. Classification (GTDB taxonomy): domain Bacteria; phylum Bacteroidota; class Bacteroidia; order M30B66; family M30B66; genus CAMCXT01. The sequence continues at coordinate 2,279 of CAMCXT010000043.1, forward strand.
GGTACAATGCAAATAAAATCGGTTTGCATTGTACTATTTTCATGAATTTTCGCATTTGAAACTCTTTGATAAATCAAGTGGACTAGCGAAATAATTAATATTCAAAAATAAAATGGAAATCATTGGCTTTATTGCTTCTATTGCAATTGGAATTTCTTTGGGATTAATTGGAGGCGGAGGAAGTATTCTTACCGTTCCAGTTTTGGTTTATTTATTTGGTGTAGATACGGTTCTAGCAACCGCTTATTCGCTTTTTATTGTAGGATTAAGTAGTGCTGTTGGATCGGTGAATTTCTTCCGAAAAGGATTGGTAAATATAAAAACAGCAATTGTTTTTGGTATTCCTTCAATTATTGCTGTATTCGCTACTCGAGCATTGATCGTACCTGCGATACCTAAAGAGGTGTTTTCGCTGGGAGATTTTATTGTTACAAAGAGTATTTTAATGATGTTGCTGTTTGCAGTTTTAATGATTGCTGCTTCATACAGCATGATTAAAAAAGACAAACCTAAGCCCAATAATGCTTTGCCAGAGGAGCAAAAATTCAATTACCCAATGATTCTATTAGAAGGAGCCGTTGTTGGTGTATTAACAGGATTGGTTGGAGCAGGTGGAGGATTTTTAATTATTCCGGCTTTGGTCGTATTAAGTAAGCTTCCGATGAAAGAGGCAGTGGGAACCTCATTGGTAATTATTGCAGCTAAATCGCTTATTGGATTTTTTGGTGAAGGTGGAGAAACCGTTATTGATTGGGTGTTTCTCATGAAAGTATCAGCATTTGCAATTGCTGGAATATTCATTGGTACTGCACTTTCAAAAAGAATTGATGGAGCTAAATTAAAGCCTGCATTTGGATGGTTTGTTTTGGTGATGGGAATTTACATCATCATTAAGGAGACGATGTTTAAATAAATTGAAGCTTGGTAACAAATGTAACCGTTACCCAAAAAACATTGTTCCATTTTTGTCATTCACGCAAAATCTAAATGTATGGGTTTTTTGAGCAATATCTTCGGAAGTGGCAATCAAGCGGAAGATTTAAAATCAATAATTTCTTCTGGAGCATTTTTGGTCGATGTTCGCAGTAAAGCGGAATTCGAATCTGGAAGTGCGAAAGGAGCAGTAAATATTCCTGTAGATCAGATTGATCTTCATTTGGACCAATTCAAAGGAAAAAATAAAATCGTGGTATTCTGCCGCAGCGGTAACAGAAGTAGTCATGCCAAGTACACTTTAGAAAAGAACGGCATTAAAAACGTTGTAAATGGCGGAACTTGGCAGAATGTGTTGAAAAATCAATCTTGAAAATGATGAAGTCTTTTTTAAAATCAATTGTTTTATTGCTCACCATTTTTGTTTTTGAAGCTTGTTCAGGACAAAAATCAGCTATTGATTTGGAACATGCATTTCTAGTAGATGTTAGAACGCCGGGTGAATTTGCCGAAGGATCAGTTCCTGGAGCAGTGAATATTCCTGTAGATGAAATTTCTCAAAGATTGGGAGAGTTTAAAGGGAAAGAACAAGTTGTAGTTTTTTGCAGAAGTGGAAGTCGCAGTTCTAGAGCTGAAGGGATTTTAACCAACAACGGGATTAAGAATGTTGTGAATGGTGGAACTTGGCAAATGGTAGATGAATTGGTAAAATCAAAAAAATAAATAAATCCTGAATCAGGATAATTTCTAATTCTTAGTGTTAGAATGAAATGCTGATTTTTTGTTCGTCTTAATTTAATGATCTGAAAACATGAACGAACTCAATGTAGTTATCCCAACAGATTTCAGTGTGCAGGCAGAATATGCCTATATCATGGTGAAAAAACTTGAAGAGAAAATCCCAGTGAACGTGCAATTTCTGCACATCATGCAAGTGCCCGACACGGTCACTATGGATGCAAACGGGAAAATTGCAACTTGTGGGGAAATCGACGTGAAATATGTTGAAACACAGCGCGATATCGCAATGCGAAAATTGAATAATTTGAAATCACTTTATGGTGAGAATATTCAGGTGCATTTGCGCCTTGGCAAAATCACTGATGGTATTTTGAATTATGCCCAAGAGCAAAAAGTCGATTTAATTGTAATGGGTACCACTGGGGCTTTTGGATTAAAAGAAAAATTATCGGGCAGCGAAACACAAATTATCGCGCGTAAATCACCAATTCCAGTGCTTTCATTGATGTGCGATAGAAGCGATTTGAAAATTGAAAATTTATTGCTGGTTCATGATTTTAGAAAGCCGGAAAAATTGGACTTGTCAGTAATGAAGAAACTACTTACAGCCTTCAGTTGCACCTTACATATGTTGCAAATAACTTCAGGAAATCCTGATTCTGAATTGGCAGAATTTGAAGTACACATCAAGTCTTTTGCGTCTTTAAATGGAGTGGAAAAATTTATTCCACATTTAGTCAAAGATACCGATGTAGAGAATGGTGTTGTTCATTTTAATCAAATGAATAACATGGACATTATCTGCATTGGAACGCACGGTAATGGCGGATTTTTACATTCTAGCGCTACCGAAAAACTGATTAATCATTTGTTTAAACCAATCATTTCATTTCACCTGAACTAATCGAAGTTTCAATCTCATGATCGAATTTCTCACCCAACCCTGGTCATGGTGGTTCTCAGGAATCATTATATCCGCCATTATGTTTATCATGCTCTATTTTGGGCAATCGTTTGGATTTTCTGCCAATCTAAGAACGATTTGCTCTATTGCAGGAGCCGGTAAAAAGGTAAAATTCTTCGATTTTAATTGGAGAAGTCAACTGTGGAATATCGTGTTTTTAATTGGTGCCATTATCGGAGGTTTTATTGCGAATCAATTTTTAAGCAATGATGAACCTGTGAAGATTTCTGAAGCAACTGTTGAAACGCTTTCTCAATACGGCTTTGGAGCTCCGAAAGGGGCACAGCCAGATGAATTGTTCACCTGGGAAGCCGTTTTTACTTTGAAAGGATTTCTTGTATTGGCCATTGGAGGCTTATTGGTTGGCTTCGGTGCTCGATATGCTGGAGGCTGCACCTCAGGTCATGCTATTAGCGGTTTAAGTGATCTTCAAGTCCCATCGCTAGTAGCAGTAATCGGATTTTTTGTCGGAGGTCTTATTATGACCTACGTCTTTTTCCCAATGATTTTTTAATCAGCAAAATTTTAATCGAAATGAAGTTTGTAAAATTCTTAATCGTTGGAATTATTTTTGGCATTGTTATGGCCAAATCTGAGGCCTTCTCTTGGTACCGAATTCAAGAAATGTTCCGTTTCCAATCCTTCCATATGTATGGAATTATCGGAACTGCAGTGGTGCTGGGAGTAATCGGAGTAGCACTTATTAAAAAGTTTAAAATCCGCGATTTTTCTGGAAATCCAGTACTGTTTCTTCCTAAGGATAAATCATATCCACGCTATTTGTTAGGTGGCACATTGTTCGGCTTAGGTTGGGCGCTCAGTGGGGCTTGTCCAGGACCAATGGTAGTAAACATTGGATATGGATATGTTCCTTTTATCATTGTTTTTCTTTTCGCAACATTAGGAACTTTTTTGTACGGAATAATCAAAGATAAAATTCCACACTAATTTCTTTTAAATTTTTTGCAAATGAGTACAGAGAATAATCAAAGCAAAGACGATGAATTGCAACAGCAACTTGGCAGAAGTATTAAAATGCTTTTCTCCATTGCTGCTGTAGTCTTCATTTTGTTCATGATCTTATTGAATTTTGATTTTGTTAATTCTAGTAATTCTTCAAATGCAAAGAAGAATTTTGCAAAAGATATTTCAAAAGCAAATGAGGTTGAGCTTTGGGAAGCTCCTGATTTGGAATCAATATCAGATACTGCTCAAAAAACATTAGTTCTATATGGCAAGGAACTCATTGCACACACTTCCAAATATTTAGGTCCAAAAGGGTCTGTTCTACAAATTAGCAATGGATTAAATTGCCAGAATTGCCACCTTGATGCCGGCACACGCCCATGGGGAAACAACTATGGCTCAGTAGCTTCTATGTATCCAAAATTTAGAGCAAGAAGCGGCAGCACTGAGAATATTTACAAAAGAATAAATGACTGTTTTGAAAGAAGTTTAAATGGAAAATCGCTTGATACACTTGGAAGAGAAATGCAAGCCATTAAATCCTACATTGAATTCTTAGGTAGCAATGTTGAAAAAGGCAAAAAAGCAGAAGGATCTGGATTCAAAGATCTTGCATTTATGGATCGTGCAGCAGATCCTGAAAAAGGAAAATTGGTGTATGAACAGAAATGTTTGAGTTGTCATCAAGCAGATGGCCAAGGCACCCAATTACCTGATGGTTCAGAATATTCTTTTCCTCCGCTATGGGGAAAATTTAGCTACAATGATGGTGCAGGTTTGTATAGAATTACCAATTTTGCCAAATACGTAAAATACAATATGCCACTTGGAGCTATGCACGACAATACACAATTGTCGAATGAAGAAGCTTGGGATGTTGCTGCATACGTGAATTCTCAACCACGACCGCACATCAATGTTCCCAAAGATTGGCCTGATATTTCAAAAAAGCCCATTGATCACCCTTTCGGACCTTATGCAGATAAGTTTTCGCAGGATCAACATAAATATGGACCTTGGGGACCAATTGCTGAGGAAAGAAAAAAGAAAGAATCGAAAGACAAGAAGTGATTTTTGTAATATTGAATAATTAATAATCGCGTTTATAATGAATTTCTCTTCACGAATAACATTTCTGACATTTATTTGTTTGTTATACTCTTCTATTCAGGTTTTTGGTAAGCAATATGAAGTTGAAGAATCGAATAGTTCAATTGCTAATATGAGAGAAATTCCAAATGATTCTTCCTCAATTTTATTTGCTTTTAAAGGTGGCAAAACACAAGGTTGCTTTCGTTATTTCTTTAGTTCCACTGACAATTCTGGTGCTTTAACAGATTATTATGCCAATGCTTTTTCTGGTGGACTTAAGCATGAATCCAATAAGTTTCATGGATTTCAGTTAGGCACAAGTTTGTACTATGTATTCAATATTGGCTCATCAGATCTAACTATTGTGGACAGTTTGACCAATCAAGCCAATCGTTACGAAATTGGTCTATTCGATATTCAAAATCCCTCTAATAAAAAGGACATCAATAGATTGGAAGAGTTCTATTTGAAGTATTCATTTCGAAGGTCCTTTTTTAGGTTCGGAAGACAATTGATCAATACGCCATTTATCAATCTGCAAGATGGTAGAATGAGGCCAACATCCTCTGAGGGACTTTGGTTCGAATACAATGAAGTGAAAAAACTTGAACTGTCGGGTGGCTGGATTTACGCTATTTCGCCACGAAGTACAGCCAAATGGTTTAGAACTTCTGAATCTGTTGGTATTTATCCTATGGGAGTTTCAACTTCAGGTAAAAAATCTAATTACGCCTACAAGCTTCAATCTAACGGTGTAATGATGTTCGGAGCGAAATACAAGCCCAAAAAATGGCTCACTGTTACAACTTGGGATCTCCTTTTTGAGAACGTAATGAACACCGCAATGTTGCAAACCGATCTAGAATTTAGCAATAAGAAAAATCTTACTTTCTTAGCCTCATTCCAAGCAATCCGACAAGATGCAATCAATCATGGCGGAAATCCGGATGTGGATCTTACCTACATTGACCAGGGGGCAAAGTCGAACTCTTTTGGCGCCAAGGCTGGCTTGCGAAAAGGTAAGGTAGAGTTTACTTTGAATTACAATCGTATTTTCGATTCAGGCAGATACTTGATGCCACGTGAGTGGGGGAGAGATCCGTTTTTTACTTTTCTTTCACGAGAACGAAACGATGGCTTGGGTGATGTTCATGCAATGGTAGGGAAATTCGCGATATTATTGCCTAAAAATGGCCTTAAAATAAATATTGGTGGAGGATACTTCAAATTACCAGATGTCAAGAATTTCGTATTAAATAAATACGGACTTCCTTCATATTCACAAATAAATATTGATGCTCGGTATGAATTCAAAGGCGTTTTTAAAGGACTTGAAGGGCAATTGCTCTATGTGATGAAATTTAGTGAAGGCGAAACCTACAACGATCTTAGATATACATTTAACAAAGTGAACATGTCGCTTTTAAATGTAGTTTTGAATTACCACTTTTGACGAATGAAAAAACACATCAATACTGAGCAGCTCGAGTCAATCTTTGAAAAGGAGTTGATTCAAGAATTGTTTCAGTTTGGTGATGTGAAGTATTTTTCAGCTGGTGATGTCATCATGGACTATGGCAAATATGTCAGAATGATGCCTATCATCTTAACTGGAACAGTGAAGGTCTTTCGCAAAGATGACAATGGTCGTGAAATTTTACTGTATTACTTGTCCGACAATGAGAGCTGTAGCATGGCCTACAGTTGCTGCATTTCGGCTAAAAAAAGTGAAATTAAAGCTGTTGCTGAAGATGATGGGAAATATCTTGTAATACCATTTGTTAAACTCAACGATTGGCTATGCAGGTACGAAGGCTGGAGAACTTATGTTTTCAATAGTTTTAATGAGCGTTTCACTGAATTATTGAATTCCATTGATATCATGGCTTTCGGAAATATGGATACCCGGATTAAGCAGTATTTATTGGAAAAATACGAGCGTTCAGGCAGCACGAGTATCAAGGTTTCTCATTACAAAATAGCTGAAGAACTAGCTACTACAAGAGTTGTGATTTCAAGAATTCTCAAAAATTACGAGAACGACAAAAAACTCATTCTTTATAGAAATGAAATCAAATTGCTCAATGGCTTTTTTGATTAATCCTTCTTTAGAGAATTACTTTTTCTTCCCTACAAAACGTACTACAGAGGATTGTCCGATGTGATATAGTCCTTCCGATAATTCGGTCTCCTCTTCAACAAGCAGTTGAATATCAAAATCACGGAAGTCTTTTTGTAATTCTTCAATCGAAAACAACATGGCCAAATCTTTCGGCCCGCCTGCTTTTTCGTTCACTGAATTAAATTTTATATGATTCTTGCTGAATGCTTCGAAAATAATCGTTCCACCCGGTTCTAAATACTTGCATAAATCTTGGTGAAATGTAGATTTTAAATCAGCAGTAAAATGGGCGTAAATCAACACAATTGTGTCAAATTGCTCAGGTAAATAAGGTAGTTTCCCAAATGATGAAACGATATAATTGATCTGAACACCCAACTCGTTTGCCAGTAAATCAGCTTTTTTCTTTCCTTCAGAACTTAAGTCAAATGCATGAACCTCATGGCCTTTTAATGCTGCATAAACAGAATTACGACCTTCTCCTTCAGCAGGAAACAATATTTTCCTAGGCGCAAGATTTTCTATTTGTTCCTTGAAAAAGTGATTGGGCTCTTTTCCATAAGCATATGACTCTTTTCCATATCGTTCTTCCCAAAATTGAAGCATCATAATTTTACTTTATTTATAAATCAAAATTAATATTTATTGCCGTTTATTCGTCTATTTTTCGGTGAAATAATTTTCGATTTCGAAATTCATCTATCACTAATATTAGTGATTTACTTTCATTTTCAATTCATCGAGATTTGAACAAAATTATTTCTGATGAAATCCAAAATTATCCTCCTGATTTTTACAATTTCGTTTTGTAGTGCAATTGCTCAAGATTGGACTCAACTGGCCGATATTCCAGGTGCTGGTCGATTTTGGTCTGCCGCGTTTACAATTGATAATAAGATCTATACAGGAACAGGTCGTACTGAATTTAGCGGGAATGCAACACAAGACATGTGGGAATATGATCCAATTTCCGACACTTGGGCGCAAGTAGCTGATTATCCTGCTGGAATTCGTGAAGGTGCCGATGGTTTTGGAGACGGCAACCGTGGCTTTCTCGCATTTGGAACTTCATTTATTCAATTCACATGTACCGTTTATGAATATTTGCCAGCTACAAATACCTGGGAAGCTAAAGCAAATTGTCCTGCATCATTCGCATACTCCCACGGCTTTACGATCAATGATAAATACTACATCGGACCAGAAAACGGAACAAACAAGGTGTTCGCTTACGATTTTTCAAGTGATTCATGGTCGGAAGTGGCTCCTTTTCCCGGTCAAGACCGCAGAGCTCAAGTGGCTTTCACTGCAAATGGAAAAGGATATATTGGATTAGGAATGTTTGTTTTTGGTGGTGTTCTAGGCGATTTTTATGCTTACGATCCTGTTACTGATTCATGGACGCAAAAGGCATCTTTAAGCCCTGTTAGCGATCAATCTTGCGCTTCATCAATCAATAACGAAGGATACGTTTTTAATGTTGGTCAGAATGGGCAAAGTGTATACAAATACAATGAGGATCTTGATGAGTGGGAATTTCTTAGTACACATCCTGGAGACAGAATTGCTAACGGTACATTCATTGGCTTAAATGGCGCAGGCTATTTGATGTTTGGCGAACGCACCATTTCAGGTGGGAATATTCCATCACAACAGCTTTGGCGGTACATCCCATCTTCTTTATCTATCAATAAACCCCAAGATAAATCTTTAGGTCTAATCTATTCTCAGTCTGGCGCACTGGTATTTAATTCTTCAATTCCACAAGTAGCTAGAATTAAAGTTTGGACTCTTGATGGCAAACTAATTCAAGATCAGGAATTGTCTTTGTCTGAAGGTCCAACATCAATTGCAATGAAGTATTCGGGTGTAATTGTTTATCAATTGAGTAATCAGAGCGGCTTAAATCATTCTGCAAAATGCCTTATTCAATAATGAATTCTTGCTTTTTTACTTTTGTCTTATTACTGTTTGTTTCTTGCAATTCTAAACAATTAGAAACCACATCAGTTGTCGCTAAAGGCTCTTTAGAAATTCAGCAATATTCTGGACAGGTTTTGCAATTAAACGATTCAGCTTTTTCCTATCAAATTTCCAAGAATGATAAGCCTATCATTCACCAAAAGTTTTTACCTGCAGTACAAGGAAAAATACCTATACGCGACTCACTCATAGCCTCTAAATTGATGCAATTATGCTTGGGAAAAATTAACCGTGTACAATTTCCGCCGAATCTTTCTATTGAAGAAACAAGAAATTTCATTGAAGCTAAAAATTGATTAGCACCTCCCAATTATTATTAATTTCCAATTTATATGTTGTGTGTTTTTAGTTCGGTATAATAGGTGTTAACTGTTTTTAATGAATCCGAATTTTGATTCGACAATTAGTAATCGTTACTATTTATGATTAACCTCTTAATAGGCGATAAATTTTATAACGTACATTATTATGCAATAATGCTGAATAATATTTGTTATCGCATTGTATTTAAGTTCTAAGTGATAATTTATACCGTTAATATATACGTATAAAAAATATAAATAAAATTAATATAATATAAAATATGAATAAAAAAGCTTTAAAATGGCTATTGTAATTCGGTTTCAAGGATGTTTAAAAAAATTATCTTTGCAATAAAATAATTGCTAAGATGACTAGTGTACAAGAAAAGAAAGGTATTCCTGAATTTGTCAAATATAGTATTTATGGTGCAGTTTTCGGATTGTTTTTTCCAGTGATAGGCTCATTTATTCAATGCTATGTTCAATTTCATGATTTTCATTTTTCTCATTTAGTTGAAATACAAAAAACATCTCCCTTAATTTGGATTATTGATTCAGCTCCTTTATTTTTAGGTTTGTTTGCTTCATTTGGCGGGAGGCAACTAGATATTGTAAAACTGAAAAACTCAGAAATACAGTTGAAGTATGAGCAAATGAATCACTTACGTAAATTAGCTGAAGATGCCAATAGAACGAAAAGTGATTTCCTTGCCAATATGAGCCATGAAATCAGAACCCCAATGAATGCAATTATTGGGTTAAGTTATCTTACACTTAAAACCCCTTTAGAGGTCAAACAAAGAGAAAATCTACTTAAAATTCAAAAAAGTAGTGAGTCATTGATGGGGATCATTAATGATATCCTAGACTTTTCTAAAATCGAAGCAGGTAAGCTAAATATTGAATATGTTAATTTCAATCTTGAGGCCTTAATTAATGAAGTAGCTGAATTGATAAATGTAAAACTCAGAAAAAAGAAAGATATTGAATTTATTATTGAATACGACAATAAAATTCCACAAGAATTAAAATCCGACCCTCTGAGAATTCGTCAAGTCTTATTAAACCTATTGGATAATGCTGTTAAGTTTACCGAACAAGGAGAAATTCATCTTATCTGTACTTTAAAGGAAAGTGTTGAAAAAGGTGTTTGGATCAATTTCTCTATAAGAGATAATGGCATTGGCATTTCTCCTGAGCAAAACTCACTGCTGTTTAATGCATTTCAACAAGCCGACATTTCGACTACAAGAAAATTTGGAGGTTCTGGACTTGGTTTAACCATCTCTAAACATTTAGTAGAGATGATGCATGGGAAATTAGATGTCAGTAGCAGTTTGGGGAACGGAAGTGATTTCTTTTTTGATTTATTTCTCCTTAGAGCTGATACGCTTAAAAGCAAGGATTTGAAACGTCCTCAAAATTTACAAGGTATTCGTGTACTTTTGGTTGATGACTCAGAGTCTGCTAGAAGTGTAATTCGAAATATGCTTTGGTCTTTTGGCCTTCATGTAATTGAAGCATCAAACGCCGATGAAGCAATTAAACTCTACAGAAAAGAATCTAAGGAATTTCCCATTTCATTAATTATAACTGATTGGGAAATGCCTACCAAAAATGGAGTTGAAATGCTTGAAGAGTTAAGAAGAGAAATGATAATAGAAAGCCCTAGTGTCCTAATGGTTTCGGCTTATGGCGCAGAAAAAGTCCAACTCGATAGGGTAAATAATAATTTAATTGATGAGTATCTAACTAAACCAGTTAGCCCTTCAGTTTTATTCGATACAATTCAGAAAACACTTTATAAAAATAAATTTGCGACGCTAATTGGAGCTAATAATACAAGCGACATCGAACGCTATGGTAGCATTCTAAAAGGTAAGCGAATTCTTCTTGTAGAGGATATAGAAATTAACGCTGAACTAGCGATTGACCTATTGAATGACGTTGGTATTTCAGTTGTTCATGCTGCAAATGGCCAAATCGCAATCGATAAACTTCAGATTGAAAATTTTGATGCAATTTTAATGGACATCCAAATGCCAGTTCTTGATGGGCTTAGTGCAACTAAGAAAATTCGTCAATTGAATATTCATGCTGGAAAGCCAATTATTGCTATGACCGCACATGCTATGACTGGAGAGCGAGAAAAAAGTCTTGCAGCGGGAATGAATGAACATCTTTCTAAACCAATCGATCCGAAGAAATTGTATCAAACGTTGATTGATTTTCTCGCGCCACAATCTGATTTTACTTCTTCTAATCACGAAGAATTTGACATAAACAATCATGATTTGACTGATTTTCCAACAGTTGAAGGCTTAGATATCATTGATGGTTTAATTCGTTGTGGTCGCAAAAAGTCATTATACAATAAGATACTTCTTTCCTTTGCAAATTCATATGGTTCATCACTTGTTGAATTAAATATGTTGATCACTAACAGAGAAATTAACGAATTGGGAAAGTTTTTTCATGCTTTAGCTGGTGTATCAGGTAACATAGGTGCTCTATTGGTAAGTGAAAAGGCGCGCTCTCTTTCTCAATCATTTTTTGAGGAATCAAAAATTGATACCGAAGAATTGTATAATGAAGCTGTTCTATTAGTAAATCAAATAGAAGCAATTGCGTTACAAATTAATACTCACTATGATAATTCACTGAAGCAAAATATCCAAAATAAAGCGATCATGAGTAAAGAAGAGTTAAATTTACTCATTCTTAAAATTATTTCGCTTGTTGAAGAAAGTGATCCATCAGCTGTAGATCTTTTAAATGCAGCTTTATTGAATTATGCTTTTGGTTCACTTGAGCCATTGATAATATCAGTATCTAATGCTTTAGGAAACTTAGATTTTGATGAAGCTTTGATTCACTTGAATAAAATTAAAATAAATGAGTAATTTCGGAATTGTTGAGGCAGAAAAAAAAACAATTTTGTTAGTCGATGATGTTGTTGAAAATTTGCATCTATTAACTGGCTTGCTAAAGGATGAGTATCGTATCAAAATTGCTAAGAACGGATTAAAAGCAATCGAAATTGCAAAACAATCCCCATCGGTTGATCTCATTTTAATGGATGTGATTATGCCTGAAATGGATGGTTACACCGCATGTTCCGTTCTAAAAAGTGAAGAAAGTACGGCACACATTCCAGTTATTTTCCTTACTTCCCTGAATGAAGCAGCTCAAGAAGCTAAAGGATTCGATTTTGGTGGTGCTGATTTTATTTCAAAACCGTTTAATTCACAAGTTGTAAAAGCAAGGATTCGAACTCATCTCGATCTTCAATCAGAACGAAATAAGGCAGAAACTTTGCTTAGATATTTGCTTCCTACAACAGTTATAAAGGAATTAAAATCTACTGGAAAATATATTCCTGTAATTCATCAAGATACCAGTATTATGTTCTGCGATATTATTGATTTTACTTCAAAAGCCTCTGCAATTGAGCCTGATAAGTTGGTGAGCGAACTTTCTGAATTGTTTACAGCATTTGACGATATTATTTTGTCTTACAATGGTTTGCGAATTAAAACATTAGGTGATGGATATATGGCTGCTACTGGCTTAGATAAAGTTGAAGATTTGAATCATGCCGACAATTTGGTACATGCCGGTTTAGATATTATTAATTTCCTAAATACACGCAATCAATCAAACGATTACATATGGGAATGTCGTATTGGGATACACTCTGGTTCCGTAATGTCTGGAGTAATTGGCAAATCAAGGTGCCAATTCGATATAATGGGTGACAATGTTAATATTGCTGCAAGGGTCGAGAATAACGGCAATCCAATGAAGATAGTGATCACAGAAGTTACAGCTTCCTATCTAAAAAGCCATAACCTAATTTTAAAACCATTAGGTGAATACGATTTGAAAGGAAAAGGTTCTATGAATCTGATCGAGGTTTCTAGAATTTAATTTGTAAGTTTATTGCGAATTCTATATTTATTACTCAAAAAAATTGAAAAAAAATATAGAGGAATTATATAGTCGTTTTAAATCTTTGAAATTAAACAATTGCATCAAATTAACTTGATGGATTTTAGCTTGAAGCTATAATGATAACTAAATTTCAATTAAAACATTGGATTGCCCGATTTTAATTTCTTGAATATTTCTATTCGGGTCGAATTTGCTTCGTATTGCACAATATTATTTTGCATCGATTTTTCCAAATCCTCAATTCGACTATCGGGCGCAGGATGCGTCAATAAAAATTCAGGTAAGTTATTGCCTGTTGGATTCCCGTTTTTCAATCCATTCAACAAGCCTACCATGCCTTTGGGATTTATTTTACTCCGAACCAAAATCTCCATTCCTTTCAAATCGGCTTCAGTTTCCAAAGTTCTCGAATACGATAAATTCCTGAATTGATCGGCTTGCCCAATCAAAGTGCTCGAAATATCACCAATATCCCCAACCATCAAGCCAATCATCATACTGCCTGCCAATTGTCGCATCATCGATCTGATTGAATGCCGCTGAATAACATGAGATGCTTCATGTGCCATCAATCCAGCTAATTCTTCTTCCGTTTTGAGAATATCTAAAATGCCCGTATAAACAACGATTTCTCCTCCCGGCACGGCAAAAGCATTCACTGTTTTTGATTCAATCAAAGTAAAATGAAGTGGATATTTTGTATTAAATGCAATCGTTTTACCAAATTCGTTTAATAGTCTTGTTCCAGCTGTATCAACAGTTTCACCCGATGTGTATTGAGACATTAATTCCTTTCCCAATGCAATTTCTTGTTCCATCGGAAAATGCTCCGTTGCACGATCTGCCAACCATGGCAACAAAAGAAAATAAATAATCAATCCTATTGTTACGAAACCGCCTCCAATTAAAACAAATGGCCATAAACCCATTCCGAAAATTCGCTCAACAAAACTGAATTTTTCAGGTATTTGACCCATTTGCTGAATCAAATACCCACGAATATTGACGTATTTAATATGCAGTTGATGTTCTCCAATTGCCCCGAAAAATATGGAACTTTCATTCTTTTTTGGGAATTTCACCGCATGCAAATCACGAGGTAAAATCACAATTTCGCCTCCCGAAGATTGCAAAATAATTCTTCCTTGTTCAATTTGATATGAAACGATTTCTGCTGGTGAATTTTGCAGCGTTAATTCAGCGAATTGCATCATTTAAAACCAACGACGACGAAGGAATACGATCAAAATTACAGCACTTAATACCAACGAAACGCCTAGAATCAACGAAAATGCATTTGGATTGTGCTGTCCAGGAATTTGCACATTCATCCCAAAGAAGCTCGCGATCAATGTAGGCACATACAACACAATTGTGATCAACGTGAGCGTCTTAATGATCTTGTTCATGTTGTTGTTAATGATCGAAGCATAAGCCGTCGTCATCTGCATCAAGATGTTATTCGCAATATTGGTCATCTCAATCGCCTGCTGAAATTCAGTCATTACATCCTGAAACAACTCCTCATCTTCTTCATATGTTCGAATAAGCTGAAGTCTGTTCAAGCGCGCCATCATCAACTCATTCGACTTTAATGCCGTCGTATAATAAATGAGCACTTTTTGGTATTTCAACAAGTTGAAAATGTCCTGATTTCGCATGCTATACTGCAAATCGTCCTCGATCTGATCCACCGTTTTATTGATTTCACGGAGGTGCATCAAGTACTTCGTGGCAGTTTTGAGCAAAATCAACAACAGAAAACGATAATGTTTCGCGGTGTTGAGATTCTTCACGCGGTTATTCTCGAATTCTTGAATAATCACATTTTCTTCCTTGGCAATCGTAACGATATATTCGTTGTTCATGATCACGCCCAATGGAATCGTCACAAAAGGTGCTTCATCTTTTTTTCCTTGAAAATGTGGAATCTTGATCAAGGTAAATAGCACATCTTCATCGCGTTCGGCTCTTGCCTTTTCGTCGATATCGAGAGGATCGTGTAGGTATTCTTCTGTGAATGGAAATTCTTTGATAAGCCAATTCAGCTCATCTTCGGTCGGATCTACAGCATTAATCCAACATCCGGGCTCTGGTGTCCGGATTTCTTCCAGCCTGCGGTTGTGTGTTCGAAAGATGTTGATCATCGTCCATTGCAGTGGCTTTAGTTCCGGTCCCGTGCTTTACGGGCGCGTGCAAAAATAGTTATTTAAACCAATTTACAACTTCGTTGGATGAAGGATTTCGTAAGTCTATTCTTTTTCTCTACAAATCTAGCTTTCCGTTCACCCAATCATTCATGGTAGCTTCCCATCACCAAGAAAGCCACTCCATGAGCAATCTACAAATCTCGGGTTTTGAGTAACCTTAAACTGAATCCTAAAAAGATGAATGGGTAAACCAAGGCTACCAAGGTTTCCGACAAGCTTGTGTATCTTATCCCGAACGATGGAGGATCCGTATTAAACGGCGACGGCACAAATTCTTCCAAACTATTCAAAGGAAAATAAGCGTAAGCACTGTGCAACCAAGCCCTTCCGAGGATCGGTTCAACCAACCAGTACCAAGCCAAAAACACCATGATAGAAATGGCCGATCGCTTGAAAATCAAGGCCAACATAATTCCTGATGCTATCAATCCGAAGCTGTTCCAAAACACCCGAAGTAAATAATCGAGCATCGAAAAACTGTTCTGACTCGATGCCAAATCTCCTTTCGTGATCCCAATAATCAACCCAGTGAAAAATGTAAAAAGCATCGCACCAAAGCTGATCACAATCGCCAAAATAACTTTCGAAGCCAGAAACTCTTGAGGCGACATTCCATCTGTAACATGCTGCCTGAGCGTGCGAAACGAAATCTCATTGCTCACCAAATTGATCATCAACAAGGTTAGAAATGGCGTAAACCAACTGCTCACATAACTCACAAAATACCAAGCCACCGGAAATTGGTACACCTGACCAAGATTCGCCGGACCAAACTGCACGAACTTGTCGAAGGTCCAATACACAATCAAGGTGCTCAACATGAAAATCCCAACAAACACCCAAAAGGTGCGATAGCTCTTCAGTTTGAGCCACTCTATTTGCCAAAGTCTTTTCATGATGCCTGAATGAGTTTTAAAAATTCCTGCTCTAAATCGGCAGTGTTTCTCACCAAATGGCTCACCGCAATTCCCTGCTGAAACAATTGCTGATTCAACATTTCAGGTTCAAATCCTTGTTCCAACGCAACGGTTAAATGCTTTCCTGCCGGATGAATCGATTTCACCTGTGGGATATTTTCCAAGGCCAACTTCAACTTCACCAAATCGCTTGAGCCCACAACGGCCGTATCACTTTCGGTTAAAATTGTTGATACAGGACCGGCCTTCAGTACTTTACCACGTTTCATGATGATAACATCCGAGCAAACCTTCTGCACTTCGTTTAACAAATGGCTCGCTAAAATGATCGTCTTCCCAGCTTGCTGTTGTTGCAAAATCAATTCACGGATTTCTGTGATTCCTTGTGGATCGAGTCCGTTCGTAGGTTCGTCTAACACCAAAACTTCCGGATCAGCCAGTAGGGCAGAGGCAATCGCCAAACGTTGCTTCATGCCCAAAGAAAAGGTCTTAAATGCACTGTCTTTTCTTTCTAGAAGTCCAGTTTCTTTCAACACTACTGCAATGCGGCTTTCAGAACATTCTTTGATTTTGGCAACAATCTCCAAATTTTTCCATGCCGATAAATACGGATAGAAATTCGGTGTTTCAATCAAACAGCCAATCTTCTTTCTCGCTTCGGTTGGCTCTTGTCCGCCCATCCATGAAAATGATCCTGAATCAGCATGTAAAAGACCCATGATGCAGCCCAACGTAGTGGTTTTACCACTTCCATTCGGACCTAAAATCCCGAAAACTTCGCCTTTCCCAACCCGAAAGCTTATCTGATCAACTGCAGTAATTTTCTCGTAGGTTTTACGCAGCGCATTTACTTCGAGTATGGTGCTCATTTTCAGTAATTAAAGAGTTGCAGCAATTGCGCTTCGAAGCGATCTTTGGCTAAGAAATTCTGTTCCAACTCAGCCGAAAATGGAACGGGTGTATCCAAACTGGCTGATCGCATCACCGGCGCATCCAATTTTTCGAAGCAATGCTCCATGATGCGCGCAGAAAGCTCTCCACCAATACCGCCAGTCAGCGTATCTTCATGTAAAATAATCGCCTTTCCAGTTTTCGATACACTTTCAAACACAGTTTCTTCATCCAAAGGAAGCAAGGTGCGTAAATCGATCAAGTCGGCATTTATTTCAGGGTGTTTATCGAGCACTTCAAGCGCCCAATGCACCCCAAATCCGTATGTGATGATCGTTAAATCGTTTCCAGATCTCAAAACATTGGCTTTCCCAATCGGGATGGTGAAATAGTCGTCGAATACTTCTTCCGAAATGCTTCTGTAGAGCGCTTTGTGTTCGAAAAACATCACCGGATTTGGATCTTCAAAGGAAGCCAACAACAAGCCTTTCGCATCGTTAGGAAACGCTGGATACACCACTTTCAAACCAGGCGTATGGGTAAACCAAGCTTCATTGCTCTGGCTGTGGAACGGACCAGCAGCAACGCCAGCACCTGTAGGCATCCGCACAACTACGTCGGCATTTTGTCCCCAACGGTAATGGATTTTCGCAATGTTGTTCACGATTTGGTTGAAGCCTTCGGTCACAAAATCAGCAAATTGCATTTCCACCATGGCTTTTTTGCCTTTGATCGACAAGCCGAGGCCTGTTCCAACGATGGCAGCCTCACAAAGTGGCGTATTGCGCACGCGGTCTTTCCCGAATCGCTCCACAAATCCATCTGTAATTTTGAAAACGCCACCATATTCAGCAATGTCCTGACCCATCAAAACAAGTTCTGGATGCTTTTCCATGGCCTGCCCAAGTCCGTCGGAAATGGCGTCGATTAGGCGTTTTTTGGTAGTTTTTTCCGTAGCCGGGGATGTTTTATCGAAGTTGAATGGCGCATACACGTCACGCACTTCATCTTCGGTATTTGGAACGATCTCGGGTTCATCAAAGGTGGCCTGAACGCCCTCTTCAATATATTTTTTCAGTTCAGCACGAAGGGCTTGGCGGGATTCATCGGTAAGTACTTTTTCTTCGATCAACCACGCTTCATAGTTGTTCACGGGATCTTTTTTGCCCCAGATATCGAACAATTCCTGCGGAACATATTTGGTTCCTGAAGCTTCTTCGTGGCCGCGCATTCTGAATGTGATGCACTCAAGCAACCATGGTTTCGGATCGTTGATGATGCTTTCACGGATTTCTGTAATGGCATCGTACACATCAAGTACGTTGTTTCCATCAATCGACTTGGTAGGAATTCCGTATCCAGGACCTTTATCGGTAAACGATTTAAAGCGGAATTGCTCGTTCGAAGGTGTCGACAAGCCATAACCGTTGTTTTCAATGATGAAGATCACTGGCAAATCCCAAACTGCAGCCACATTGATCGATTCGTGAAAATCACCTTCTGAAGATCCTCCATCACCAGAGAAAACAGCAGTAACCAATGATTCTTTGTTGAGTTTGTGCGCGAGAGCAATACCGTCGGCGATGCCCATCTGCGGACCAAGGTGTGAAATCATCCCAACTACTTTGTGTTCTTTCGAGCCAAAGTGGAAAGATCGTTCACGGCCTTTCGAATAACCATTGAGCTTTCCTTGCCATTGGGTAAACAACTGGTGGAAAGGCATACCACGCCCGGTGAAAATACCGAGGTTTCTATGCATTGGAAGGATGTATTCGTTGGGATCCATCGCGAGCACGGTACCAACTGAGATGGCTTCTTGGCCTATCCCTGAAAACCATTTTGAGATTCTGCCTTGACGAAGAAGATTGAGCATTTTTTCCTCAATCATTCTTGGCAATAGAAGTTCGCGGTAAATTTTTAAAAGAAGTTCGTCGGATTTGCCTTTGCGGTCAAAATGCATCTGCATGCTGGAGAATTTTGCGCCAAAAATAGCCTAAAATCCTAACTTTGCTCTATGCAAACAGTATTAACGGTTGCAACTTTTCTATTGGCCTTGGTTTGGTTGAGGAAGCGCTTTGTTGGAAAGAAGAAGAACCAAGGGAATTGCGAAAAGTGCGGATAAAAAAAATCCCGACAACCTCGAAAGGCGTCGGGACTTAATAGCTTTAGCTAAAAATTACTTAGTTGCAGGAGCTGCAGCTGTGTCTTTCTTAGTTGTATCAGCAGTCATTGCAGCAGCAGCAGCAGCTGAATCAGCAGCAGCTTGAGCTTGAACAGCAGCCATAGAATCAGCTACACGAGCAGAATCAGCAGCTTTTTTAGCTGCATCTTCGTGATTACCACCACAAGAAGCGAATGCAACAACACCAGTTACGATCGCAGAGAAAAGTACTTTTTTCATTTTAGTTTTTTTTTGAATTGATTTGTTTCAGCGGCACAAAATTAAAAAAATCTTAAACGCAACAAGTTTTTTTCAAAAAAAATGTTAAAATAATTTTAGGAATCCTCTGAAAGCTATGATTGACGTAGGTTTAAAAAGTTTTGAAGAGTGAACTGTTACAACAAACATGTAATGACCTATTGTTAGTACCACGGAATTTCTAATTTTGCCACGATAAAACCCTAAAAGCATGAAAAAAACTATTCTTTCAATTGCGAATTCTGCACGTACAATTGGTGCAGTGATTATGATCGGTCTTGTATCTGTAACCTACACTGGTTGTAAGCAAGAAGGCTGTACAGATGTTGACGCTAACAACTATGATGAAAAAGCTGATACTGATGACGGAACGTGTACTTACGATTACGAACAATTCGTAGGAACATACACAACTACTTCACCATGCGTTTCAGGTGCGTCTTGGAACACAACAATCGCTGGTTCTTCAACTAGCAAGACAAAAGTTGTTGTTTCTAATATCGGTGGTTTAGGTTCTAGCGCATCAGTTGTTGCTGATATCGTTGGTTCAACTATCCAAATCCCTTCACAAACAGCTATCGATTCTGATGGTGATTCTTGGACAATCTCTTCAACTACTGGAACTCTTTCTGGTAACTCTGTAAACCTTACAGTAACTTATACTTTCGGTGTGAGCAACTTAACTTGCAGCGAAACTTGGAATAAGCAATAATCTATTGCAACCAAATTAATTAGGGCTGTCCGTTTGGGCAGCCCTTTTTTGTGCTTGATTTTGTGATGAAGGATACCTCTCCCTAACCCTCTCCACGGGAGAGGGAACTGTATTGCGTTCACTATAAACTTAAGATCTGAAATGGTAGTTTCATTATCCATCAACCTAACGAAGTACCTCTCCCTAACCCTCTCCACGGGAGAGGGAATTGTATCTCGATCTCTATACACTTAAGAGCTGAAGTGGGAGAGTCATTGTCCAACAATGTAAAGCGAATTACCTCTCCCTAACCCTCTCCACAGGAGAAGGGAATTGCATTGCGAATAAAAAGAACTTATTAGAAGAAGTGTGATGATAAATCACATCTAGCAAATGGACACAAAAAAAGCCCCTTCGATATGAAGAGGCTTTTTAAATATTCAATTGATTGGGATTATTTCCCTTTCATTGCATCTTTCATTGATTTAGCTCCACCGCCTGATGATTTAGCGTCGGTAGCTGCATCTTTCATTGATTTAGGAGCATCGCCAGCTTTACCAGCAGCACCTTTCATGTTTGTTACTGGCTCTTCTTTCTTAGGCTCTTCTTTCTTTGTAGTTGTTCCTTTTGAAGAACCACCTTTAGAACCACCTTTTGAAGCAGATGCATCAGCAGCAGCGATAGAATCTAAACGTGCTTGCTCAGCAGATGCAGCAGCGATAGAATCAAGAGTAGCTTGTTCTTTAGCAGCAATAGCCGCAAGTGAATCAGCTACACGGGCAGAATCGGCAGCAGCTTTTGCTTTGTCAGCATCAGCACCACCGCCACAAGATGCCAAGAAAATTACTCCGGCAGCAAGCATTGCAATTGATACTTTTTTCATGATTGTGTGTGTTTTTTAGATTTATTTTGGTGCGAATTTAACATTTTTTTAAACAGCAATCGTGCCGTTCTCGCTGAGTTCATTTTCTTTCATCTGCTTTTTTCTTGCCTTCAATTGCATCTGAAGCTTTCAGCAACATACATACTCTTTATATTTGCACGTTTCGTCATCTACCCATGAATCGACTTTTTCTCTCTTTGCTTTTTAGCACCACTATCTTCCTTTCAATGTCTTCTTGCGATACAGAAGGTTGTACCGATCCCAGTGCTGCAAACTATGATGAAAAAGCCGATTCCGACGATGGCAATTGCCGCTACGACAGCGATCCTTTCGAAGGAAAATGGGACCTTACCGATTCAATCGAGGCTTCAACCAATGTTTTTCTACCCGAAGAAGTTCGGTTGATGGACATTCGTATCATTTCTACCGACCGCGACCGTTTGCGTGTTTTTTGGAAAAATGCAAATGGATCTCTTTCCGATACCATCGATGCCACAGCTAAGCCCAACACACTTTCTATCGCTCCTCAAGAATTTGGTGAAGGATTTATCATTCAAGGCAATTTTATTTACAACGGCTTGTACGATTACATCGAAACTGAATACCGCGTTTCAAGCGATACTTCGTTGGTTCGTCGCCGTGGCCGAGCCGAGCGCCGAGACTAATCTTCTTGTTTTAACAGATATTTTCTAAGCATATTCAGCGCCGATAGCGAAGCCATCGTGATGTTTCTTTCACGGTTGGTGCTAAACCTGAATTTCTTTGTCTTGATTCCATCAGGACCACCAATGGCAATCCACACGGTTCCAACAGGTTTTTCTTCTGTTCCTCCATCTGGCCCTGCAATGCCCGAAACTGCTACTGTATAATCGGTTTGATGCAGTTTCAAAGCCCCTTCCACCATTTCTCTTACGGTTTCCTCACTCACTGCACCAAAGTTCTTCAGGGTTTCAGTTTTCACACCCAACAAGCGCTCCTTGATCTCATAACTATAACACACGGTGCTTCCTTCAAAATATTTGGATGCCCCTGTAAGTCTCGTCAACATTGATGCAATTGTACCACCTGTGCAACTTTCAGCGGTTGAAAGAGTCTTCCCATAGTCGATCATCCATTGGTGGATTACATCTTCCAAGTTCACTTCACCTTCTGCATAAATATGTTTGCCTATCAATTCGTACAACTGCTTGGCTTGCACTTCGATTTGTTCATCCAGCGCTTTCGCATCATCGCCAATGGCGGAAATTCTTAATCGAACTTGCCCAGCAGCAGGCAAGTACGCCAGTTTCATGTGTGCTGGCAATGCATCTTCCCAAGTCTCAATCCATGAAGCCAACAAACTTTCGCCAACACCTTGCGTTCTGAAGGTTCTGTGACGAATTACAGGTGTCTTGAATCTGTCTTTTAACATCGGAAGTACTTGATTACTCATCATGCCCATCATTTCGTATGGCACACCCGGCATCGATACATATACAACGCCTTCAACATCGAACCACATGCCTGGCGCAGTGCCGTTTTGATTGACTAAACAGATACATATTTCAGGTACTTCAGCTTGTTTCCTGTTGATGGGAGTAACTTCCCGTCCAAACGAACTGAATATCTTCTCCACCATTTCGAATTGACTCTCATTGAAGACCAATTCACAACCGAAATATTCGCACAAGGTTTTCTTGGTGATGTCGTCTTTGGTTGGACCTAAACCTCCAGTAATCAAAACGATTTGCACTCTTTCAGATGCTTCTTTCAGGGCTTTCAAAATGTGATCACGGTCGTCGGAAACCGAACTGATCTGCTTCACTTTGATACCAATCATGTTGAGCTGTTGAGCCATCCAAGCCGAATTGGTATCTATAATTTGACCAATCAGAATTTCATCGCCAATCGTAATTATTTCACAAAGCATAAGTCTGTT
>CAMCXT010000044.1 GCA_945883545.1 Chitinophaga pinensis
CCATTACCATTGAGCAATCCTGAATTAAAGTCAAGGCTTCCTCCTATAGGGAATTCAACTTCCGCATTAATTGAAACTGTTGAGCCAAAAAGCTTCAAATTACCGTTCCCCGTAAGACTCGAACCTGTGTTGAATTCAACCGTTGAATTGGAAATTTCTAAAAGGGATGTAGGACCCCAATTAATAATTGCATTGTTAGTCAATACCGCATTTTCAAAACGCAATCTCCCCTGTGTGATTGAAATGTTTCCATTGTTGGTGACAGTCACTCCTTCGCCTAAATCTGCTGAACCAGGGGTGGATTTTAAAATCGTTCCAAGGTTGTTGATCAAGAAAGTTGATGCTGCATTTCCATTGTTGGAGAATTGACCAGTCGTACTAAATTCGATTGTTCCTTGGTTGTTTAATGTTACATTTCCGCCATCGAAGAAGATGTTACCAGCTGCAGCATTCCAATTGAAACTACCTTGGTTAATAATGTTTGTAGCACCATTGTAGTTTTTATTGCCTGTGCCTAAGTTGTTAAATGTACCACCGCTTTTCACCAAAATAGTTCCTTCTCCACCGATATTTCCTTGAGTGAAATCAAGTGAAGCTGAAGACTCTATGCTGGCCACAGCATCAGAGAATACTACAAAGTCGCCCGAAGAAACAGACAAGGTTCCATTAACGATAAGGTCCACTCCTGGAGCATCGAGAATTTCTAGCCGCCCAACAGAAATAACTGCCAAAGAAGCTCCTGATTCGATAATTAACTGATTTGCTATGATAGCATTGTTAATGGAAACATTGTGTCCATTTCGGATGGTGATAATTTCAGATGAAAAGCTTGGCGGGTTGATCGCAGGAACCCAGCAAGAACCAATTTCAGTTTCCCAAATCGTTGGATTGTTCCAAACTCCTGATGAAATGGTTCTGTAGTTTAATGTTGGAGCAACAACTTCGGATACCACCCAGTTTGATGTTGGTCCGTTCAAGCTAAAATTGATAAGTGTGCCATTACGTAAATTGCCCGAGTTATCGTTCAAGTTTGAAATTCCAGCATTATTGCCAGAAGGAGTTCCTTGATTAAATTGGTAATAAGCCACTAAACCTGCTTGTGGGGCAATGGGACAATTGTAATTGTTTGAAATTTCTGAAGCACTTCTTGCAACGTTCCAAATCCTGACCTCATCAATCGATTTTTCATTAAATTCTTGAACGGTCCCATTGAACAAACCTGCTCCAATAATCGAAGACGTTACCAATGCAGGTGTGTTGGTTGAAGTGAATGTGCCATCCTGAACACCATTCAGATACATAGTGATAGAGGGACCGTTTTTAACAGCAGCCACATGATACCAAGTATTTGATGACAATATTGTATTGCCATTAAATTGATTAAGGGTAAAAGTTGCACCATTTCCAATTGCAAGGCGAATCCTAGAATTCTGTACCGAGAAATTTACATAGCCATTCGTCGTGTTGTTTCCCCAACCAAAGATTGTAGCTGATGTTCCTGAGAAATTCACCCACCCTTCGAGGGTGAAAGTTGATGTGTAGGGAATCGTTGGACTAACAACTACATGATCGTTGGTATTGTCAAAATTGAGTGCATTGCTACTCGTTTGCGAAAAAGATAAAAGGCTAATTAGCAATGCAGGCAGCAAAAGCAAGTACTTTAATTTCATTTGGTGTTTGTTAGGGTAGGGGATTGGTCAATACTATATCATTAAGCATCACCAAAGAAAACTCAGGTGTTGATGCTTAATAAAAATTCCAAGAAGCGTATTCGGTTAACTGGAGCGAGAAATACTACGCATCATTTGTCAGGTTAAGGTTAGGATGTGTAAAATTAAGTCATTTCGATGAGATGCACAACGATGATCTAAGCTCTTGAAAGGCTTAATAATAAAGGATTTGGGTAAATTGGTTGGATTTTTTCACAACCAGAAAGACCTCGAAAAGCAGTAATTCTAATGTAAGTTTTGTGCAGTTATAAGTGAAATCACTCATTCTGCAAGCCAATTCTGCTTCAAGTGTTTTATTTCCTTAACCTATTTTAAAATTTATAGGTAATTGCATTGATGTTCATGCCTGCACCAACAGAAGCGAATACAACATTATCGCCTAAGTTAATATGATGGTCTGCCAATTTACCTTTCAGGATGAGATCCAATAATGTAGGCAATGTTGCCACTGAACTGTTTCCCAATTTATTGATGATCATTGGCATGATGTGCTCTGGAATATTTAGTTCATTGTACAACTTAAAAAGTCTTTCAAGGATAGCTTCATCCATCTTTTCGTTGGCCTGATGAATCAGTACTTTTTGAATGTCTTTCAAACTTAATTTGGCATGTTCGATGCATTCTTTCACCAAAGAAGGTACATTGTTGAGCGCGTATTCATACAATTTGCGCCCTTCCATTTTTAGGTAAATTTCATGTTTCGCATGGTGCGGACTATTCGATCCTTTCATGCCAAGTAATTGAGCTTCGTTGATCGCATCGGTGCGAACCGCTAGCGACAATATTCCTGTAGGCTCATCACTTTCAACCGCTTCTAAAATCGTGGCGCCAGCTCCATCCGAATAAATCATCGAATCGCGGTCGTGCGGGTCAGAAACCCTAGACAACATTTCTGCACCAATCACCATGATTCTCTTTGCATAACCCGATTTGATCTGGTAATTCGCCTGAATAACACCTTGAAGCCATCCCGGGCAACCGAAAATTAGATCAAATGCTGCTGTTTTAGGATTGTTTATCCCCAATTTGTACTTCACTCGTGAAGCTATGCTTGGCACAATATCCGACTGGCGGTTGTTTTTCTTTACATCCCCAAAATTGTGCGCAACGATAATTCCATCAAGGGTTTCACGATCGAAATCAGATGAACGAATCGCATTTTCTGCTGCGATAAATGCCAAATCAGAAGTTACCATCGAATCATCAGCATAACGTCGCTCATCGATGTTGGTGATCTTTTGAAATTTACGAATCACATCTTGGGTTTCCCCCGTTAACATTTGCTGTTTCTGGTCATAGAACACATGCTGTAAAAAATCCTTGTTTTCTACAATGTTCGTAGGGATGTAACTGCCAGTTCCCTTAATCTTTGTGTAAATCCTACTGCTCATGGAAAGGGAATAATTTAGCCTTAACGGCAGCAAGGTAAGGTTAAAACATTACGCAACTGTATTTGCGCCTGCGATCCTGCCTTGGCTCATTCCCAATATGTCGAACTTTTATCGTTTTTTGCTACGGATTCTTTTGATTGGTCGCTCTTTCGGTTAAAATCAAGTGGCTCTTTCGGTGGTGACAATTATTTGTAAACAGCAGTAAAATAAAAGTAATTTATATCATTCAATAATCAAAACCATTGTAATAAATTAAAATCCGGTTTTCTATTCATAGCAGATTTTTTAGCGATGAAATCTAGTTTGAGGATGTCTAAACCCCAATGTCCTTCAAGATTCTCCAGCTTTTCGGCAATCCATTGTTGATGCGATTGGGAAGCACATTTCCCCAACCCAAGCTTAAACCTTCAAATTGCATTAAGTGCCAACCTTGGCTACCAAATCGATTGGGAAGTGCTTCTTTTTTTAGGAATCTGAGTGCTTCTTCCTTGCTCAATTCCAATCGGGGCACTGTTACATCAAGTACCAAACTCATCGCCAGTTCATGGTCGGGAACAAAAGATTTCCCTTTCAATTCGCCTGCTAAAGTCCCCACTTTCAATACGTGCAGGTGTTTCATGATCGAAGCCAATCCTTCGATTGAGGCCTTGGGAAATAAGATCTGGCCGAGATGGGTTTCATACATGTGATATTCATCTGGTGCTTCCAACAAATCTCCAAGTGCATCAGGCAAAGGCATGTTTTTCAACTTTAGCCTTTCCTCGAAATCTTCGCCCTCCTCCAATTTGCGGAGAATCGATAAATAGTACCCTTCGCCTTTGGTTTTGTTGGGATAAAATCGGTAACCACCAGATGTTTTAATGATTTCAGGAATTTCATCCAATGAAACAGATTTCAGAATTTCAGCCTCAAGGTCTTCTGCGATCCATTGGCTGATTTGCTCATCTTCACTTTCCGAATAGCTGCAAGTGGAGTAGAGGAGAAGTCCTCCGGGTTTTAACGCTGGCCAAACATCTTCTAAGATGCGCTCCTGTCGTGCCGAACAGTGAGCAACGGCATCTTCCGACCAATGCTTCATGGCTTCAGGATCTTTTCTGAACATGCCCGATCCTGAACAAGGTGCATCCACTACTATAACATCGAAGAAACCTTCCAGCTTCCCGAACTGCCTTGGGTCGTTGTTACTCACCACAACATTGGTAAAGCCCCATCGATCGAGGTTTTCCTTCAGGATGGATGCACGAGGTTTGATCACTTCATTGGCAACCAATAGTCCGTTTCCATTAAGCCAAGATGCGAGTAGGGTGCTTTTTCCGCCGGGAGCGGCGCATAGGTCTAAAATTCGGAGGTTTCTTTCTGAACCAAATTGATCTTCGAGTGCTTTTTGGATGCTCATTGAGCTGGCTTCCTGCACATAGTATGCACCTGCGTGGAAAATCGGATCAAGTGTAAAATCGGGCCGTTGAGGCAAGTAGAATCCTTCTTTGCACCATTTCACCTGCTCTAGGTTTTCTGTTTTAAATGCAGGTTTTCGGGGATGAATGCGCACCGAAACGGGCACTTTATCGCTATGGGCACTTTGAAACGATTCAACATCGAAGCCTGGAGCTTGCTTTAAATGGTCGAGATAACCGGCAGGGAATTGCATTTGGGGAAAATAAAAAAAGCACCCTGAAGTAGAGTGCTTTTTCAATGAATTGATCAGATTTTATTTTACCGCATCAATGATAGCTTTGAAAGCTGTTGGGTTGTTCATGGCCAAATCGGCAAGAACTTTACGGTTGATCTGAATGTTTTTCGCATGGATTTTACCCATCAACTGGCTGTACGACAAGCCGTGCTCGCGAGCACCTGCATTGATACGTTGAATCCAGAGAGCGCGGAAATTACGCTTCTTAGCGCGACGGTCGCGATAAGCATAGGTTAGACCTTTTTCAAGAATGTTTTTCGCAATGGTAAAAACGTTCTTACGGGCACCCCAGTAGCCCTTGGTCTGGTTGAGGATTTTTTTTCTCCTTGCGCGTGAGGCAACGTGGTTGACTGAACGTGGCATGAGTTTTTGGTTTTTTGGCGAACAGTGTCTTCGTTAAAAGATCTTGGTACTGGTCTCCTGGTTAAACAATGATTTTACTTTCCGATTACGAGCATTCTTTTTACAAGACCCTCATCTGCTTTAGAAACCAAGCCAGTTTGGCCAAGACGGCGCTTCTGATCGTTTGATTTCTTCGTCAAGATGTGACGCTTGTACGCATGCTTCCGTTTGATTTTTCCAGTAGCAGTAAGCCTAAAGCGCTTCTTTGCACTGGAATTGGTTTTCATCTTGGGCATTGTACCTGTTATTTATTTGTGTTGATTATTTCTTTTTCTTCGGTGAAAGGAACATGATCATCCGTTTTCCTTCCAATTCTGGAAGATTTTCGGGTTTACCATATTCTTCAAGTTCAGCGGCAAATTTCAACAACAAGATTTCCCCCTTGTCTTTGAAAAGAATCGAACGACCCTTAAAGAATACGAATGCCTTCACTTTCGAACCCTCTTGCAAAAATTTCTTTGCATGGTTGAGTTTGAAGTTGAAGTCATGCTCATCTGTGTTTGGACCAAAGCGCACTTCTTTTACCACGATCTTTGTGGCTTTCGCTTTCATCTCTTTCTGCTTCTTCTTGTGTTCGTAAAGAAACTTCTTGTAATCGATGACGCGACAAACCGGCGGCTCAGCGTTAGGTACGATTTCTACTAAATCCAGTTCGAGATCTTTGGCAATTTTCAATGCCTCATCGAATGAAAAAATTCCTGGTTCAATATCTTCCCCAACGAGACGCACTTGGCTTAAGCCGATGATTTTCTCGTTAATCCGATGTAAATCCTCTTTCTTCTGAGGGCCTCGGTTATACGGCCTGGGTTGGCGTGGTGGTAAAGCTATGGCTTGGTTCCTCCTTTCAGTTTAGTTCACTAATGTTTATTAAGCTGCTGACTTCAGAATTGATTTTGTCGGCAAATTCTTCAATGCTCATGGTTCCGAGATCTCCTTCTCCGTGTTTACGGACAGCAACAGTACCAGCCTGTTCCTCTTTCTCTCCTACCACCAGCATATACGGAACTCTACTGAGTTCTGCATCACGAATCTTTTTACCGGCTCTTTCAGCCCTTTCGTCAACGGCGGCGCGAATATCGGAATTTTTGAGAAGATTAGAAACTTTTTTTGCATAGTCGTTGAACTTGTCTGAAATCGGCAATATTATTGCCTGTTCAGGAGCTAACCACAGTGGGAAAATACCCGCACAATGCTCAATCAACACAGCCACAAAACGTTCCAAAGAGCCAAATGGTGCTCGGTGGATCATCACAGGACGGTGTTTTGCATTGTCGGCACCAGTATATTCTAATTCAAAACGCTCAGGCAAGTTGTAATCTACCTGGATCGTTCCCAATTGCCACTTTCTTCCGATGGCGTCTTTCACCATGAAGTCGAGTTTAGGCCCGTAAAAAGCAGCCTCACCAAGTTCAACCACTGTATTCAAGCCACGCTCTTCTGCGGCCTCAATGATCGAACGCTCAGCTTTGTCCCAATTCTCGTCGCTTCCAATGTACTTTGCTTTGTTTTCAGGGTCGCGCAAAGAAATTTGTGCAGTATAATCCTTGAAATCCAATGCCTTGAAAATCATCAACACCAAATCAATCACTTTCACAAACTCTTCCTTCACTTGGTCTTGACGGCAGAAAATATGCGCATCATCTTGCGTAAAGCCACGTACACGGGTCAAACCATGTAATTCTCCACTTTGCTCATATCTGTATACTGTTCCAAATTCAGCCAAACGAACTGGCAGATCTTTGTAAGAGTGCGGTTTTGCCTTATAAATTTCGCAGTGGTGCGGACAATTCATTGGCTTTAAAAAGAATTCCTCACCTTCTTGCGGCGTACGAATTGGCTGAAATGAATCGGCTCCATATTTATCGTAGTGACCAGAGGTTACATATAAATCTTTGTGCGCGATGTGTGGAGTAATTACTTGAACATAGCCCGTTGCTGCTTGCGCACGCTTTAGATAATCAACCAAGCGCTCACGCAGAGCCGTACCTTTTGGAAGCCATAGCGGCAAACCTTGTCCAACCTTTTCTGAGAAGATAAACAACTCCAACTCTTTCCCAAGTTTACGGTGATCGCGCTTTTTAGCCTCTTCGAGGAGATGAAGATATTCATCCAATTCGGTTGGCTTGGTAAAAGTGATACCGTAGATTCGGGTGAGCTGCTTGTTTTTTTCGTCACCTTTCCAATAAGCACCAGCAACGTTCATCAGTTTTATGGCCTTGATGCGCTCAGTGTCTGGAATATGTGGTCCACGACAGAGGTCTGTGAAATTTCCTTGCTGATAGAACGTGATGGTTCCATCTTGAAGATCCTTCAACAAATCCAACTTGTATTCATCTCCTTTTTCGGTGAAATATGCGATGGCATCTGCTTTCGAAACTTCGGTGCGTACAAATGCACTTTTCTTTTTCGCAAGCTCCTTCATTTTGGCCTCGATGGTTGGGAAGTCTTCAGAAGAAATACTTCCACCGTTGAGGTCAACATCGTAATAAAAACCATTTTCAATTGCAGGGCCGATACCGAATTTAATTCCGGGATACAATTCCTCCAATGCTTCAGCCATTAAATGCGCCGAACTGTGCCACATCGTTTTTTTGCCCTGCTCGTCGATCCATGTGAGTAGTTTCAGCGTGGCATCCGAAGTGATCGAGCGGGTTGCATCGATAACTTCTCCATTCAATTCGGCCGACAAAACATTGCGGGCCAAACCTTCGCTGATACTCTTGGCGATATCGATAGCAGTAACGCCGCTTTCATACTGGCGAACTGAACCATCTGGCAAAGTGATGTTAATCATAAATTATGTTAAAAAATGGAGTGCAAAGATAAGTAAAAGTGTGCCCTGTGAAATTGAAATATCAGATTGGATTTGAATTGTTTTGAATCTTTCTTTGAACCTCGCAATCAATTACCGATTCCATTTACCTTGCAGCAAATTTTAAATGATGAGATTAATATTCACTTTCCTTGCCCTCATTTTGTTTGGTTTCAATCCGGTTTTTTCCCAAGTAATTGTTGAAGAACGCATAGAAACAGTTTCTCCTGAAGGAACAATGGATGATGTCGTAGCTCCCGTTGAAGAGGAACGGCCATCAATCTTTACAATTGTAGAAAAGATGCCCGATTTCAAAGGAGGTTCTGAAGCTTTGAAAAAGTTCATTCAAGACCACTTGATTTATCCAAAAGATGCTATTGAGCAAGAAATTCAAGGCACCGTGTACATAAAATTTGTCGTGAGAGCCAATGGGCAACTCACCAATTTTGAAGTGCTTAGATCACTACTTCCTTCGATGAGCAAAGCCGCTTTGGATGTTGTTCAGCTTACCGCAGGTGATTGGACGCCTGGTGAACAAAACGGGAAAAAGGTGGATGTGTATTATACAATCCCTGTGAAATTCAAGTTTGATCATTAATTGATTTCTAAATCTGCATCACATATATGAAGTTTATTTTTTCGATTGCACTTTTTCTGTCCACGAGCATCCTCTGCTTTTCACAAAGGTTAATCGAACCAGTTTCTCCTCCTCCAGTAGAACAGGAAGTTGAAGATCAGGAAAAGGTTTTTACAATAGTTGAGCAAATGCCTGAATTTGAAGGTGGAAATGAAGCCTTGATGAGTTTTATTTCAAAAAATATCGTGTATCCTCGAAATGCGGTCGAAAATGAAATTCAAGGAACTATTTATCTTAATTATATTGTTCGTTATGATGGAAGTCTTTCCAATATTAAAATGTTGAAAAGTGTTTCTGGAGGAACCGAGTTAAATGCTGAGGCCATTCGTATACTGAAACTTACCGAAGGGAAATGGAAACCAGGAAAACAAAATGGCAAACCTGTGAACGTTCAAATGAATTTACCTTTTAAATTTTCGTTGAGATAATTTCAACCCATGAAAAATTTCCAATTGCTTCCTTTTTTCTTTGCAGCTTCTCTTTCCTTGTCAGCTCAGGTGGATCCTGACTTTTTGAATCCTCCTCCTCCTCCGAAAGTAGAGGAAGTTGAAGAACCTAAAGAGGTGTTCACTATGGTTGAACAAATGCCTGAATTTGAAGGTGGTCAACAAGCTCTGATGAACTTCATTTCTAAAAACATGGTTTATCCACCAAGCGCTATCGATGATCAAATTCAAGGTCGGGTGTATTTGAAATTTGTGGTAACAAGCACA
Source organism: Chitinophaga pinensis (assembly GCA_945883545.1). GTDB lineage: Bacteria > Bacteroidota > Bacteroidia > M30B66 > M30B66 > CAMCXT01. The sequence goes on from CAMCXT010000044.1 coordinate 9,376, forward strand.
GGTTCACTGGAAGATATTACAGTATTACGTGGTGTTCAAGGTGGAGAAGCCCTGCACAGAGAAGCCATTCGGGTGATTAAACTCACCAACGGCAAATGGATCCCGGGGAAACAAAATGGTAAAGCGGTGAATGTAGCCTTCACTTTGCCGGTGGTTTTTAAGTTGGATTAAACCCTAAACGAAAGTTTATTAATGCCTCATTTCGCCAGAATGGGGCATTTTTTATTGGGAATAACCGAAGTGGATGCCTATTTCTTTTGTGATTTTGCTGAAATTTTTCACTCACATCAGTTTTTTGCATCATTTTAACTTTAAAAAGCAGAAATATTTCGGATGTTGGTAAAATTGAGGGGGTGTTGAAAGAAAAAACATAAAAATTTGGAGATCACCCCCTCGAAAATTTACCTTTGCAGCAGAAAAACTGAAAAATATCAGATCCATGTCAACTATTCGATTTAAAGCATTGGAGTCGCTCATTAACCGCGAACCAATTATGAATGCTGCTCAACCGGAAAAAATCTCAGATTATTTCGGTAAAGGTGTGTTTGGCGAAACAGCCATGCGCGAATACCTCAGCAAGGAGGCTTATGAAAAAGTGAAAGATGCCATTGAGCATGGAACACGGATCGAGCGCGACATTGCCGATCAGGTTTCTTCATCGATGAAGGCTTGGGCAATGAACCAAGGCGTTACCCACTTCACACACTGGTTTCAGCCACTCAACGGTGCAACTGCCGAGAAACACGACTCTTTTTTCGAACCGCTTCCAGATGGTCGCGCGATCGAAGTTTTCAGCGGATCGAATCTTATCCAACAAGAACCGGATGCTTCCTCTTTCCCAAATGGAGGAATTCGTAACACATTCGAAGCTCGCGGTTACACGGCTTGGGATCCATCATCTCCAGCATTTATTATCAGCAATACGCTTTGCATTCCTACAATTTTCGTTTCCTACACCGGAGAAGCACTCGACTTTAAAACTCCACTTCTAAAGGCATTGCACGCACTCGATCATGCAGCTGTTGATGTGTGTCAGTATTTCGACAAGAACGTTACCAAGGTTACCGCTACGCTTGGATGGGAACAAGAATACTTCTTGATCGATGAGGCACTCTACCATGCTCGTCCTGACCTTTCACTTACAGGCCGCACCTTACTCGGTCATTCCCCTGCTAAGGGCCAACAACTGGAAGACCACTATTTCGGTTCTATTCCTGACCGTGTAACTGCTTACATGCGCGATTTCGAATCTGAAAGTCTGCGTTTGGGTATTCCAATTCGCACCCGTCACAATGAAGTGGCTCCAAACCAATTCGAGTGTGCACCAATTTTCGAAGAAGCTAACTTAGCTGTAGATCACAACCAATTGTTGATGGACATCATGCACAAAGTGGCTCGTCGTCACCGTTTTCGTGTATTGTTGCATGAAAAACCATTTTCGGGCATCAATGGATCAGGAAAGCACAACAATTGGTCGTTGGCGACAAACACAGGGAAGAACTTGTTGAGCCCAGGCAAAACACCTAAAACGAATCTTCAGTTCCTTACCTTCTTTATCAACACGCTTAAAGCACTTCATACGCATGCCGATTTGATGCGTGCAGCGATTGCATCTGCGGGCAACGATCACCGTTTGGGCGCTAACGAAGCACCTCCAGCAATTATCTCAGCTTTCATCGGTACGCAATTAACTAGTGTATTGGATGAACTCGAGAAAAAGGTGAAAACCACAGGTAAGATGACGCCTGATGAGAAAACTGAGCTGAAACTTGGTATCGGTAAGATTCCACAAATTCTTCTCGACAATACCGACCGTAACCGAACATCTCCTTTTGCATTTACTGGGAATAAATTTGAGTTCCGTGCAGTTGGTTCTTCGGCAAATTGTTCATCGGCAATGATCGTTGTAAACACTATGATGGCGCAGCAGTTGAAGGAATTCAAGATTGAGGTTGATGGCTTAATTTCAAAGAAAAAGCTCGACAAAGAAGAAGCGATCTTCCAAGTACTTCGTCGTTACATTTCAGAGTCTAAAAACATCCGATTCGAAGGCAATGGTTATGGTGATGAATGGGTGAAAGAAGCCGCAAAACGCGGATTGAGCAACTTTGCTAAAACTCCTGAAGCATTGGACGCTTTCGTATCGAAGCAAACCTTGGATCTTTTTGAGAAGAACAATGTGATGAGCCACCGTGAAGTAGAAGCCCGTCATGAAATTCAATTGGAAACCTACACCAAGAAAATCCAAATTGAATCACGTGTAATCGGCGACATCGCTGCGAATCACATCATTCCAACTGCTTTGAAATACCAGAATCAGCTCATTAACAATGTACAAGGTTTAAAAGCGATTTTTGATGCGAAAGCATTTGCGAAAGCTGCAGGAGCACAATTGGAGATTATTCAGGAAATATCTGAGCACGTTACGATTATCAAGAATTCGATCGATGAAATGATCGAAGCCAGGAAAACGGCCAACAAGATCACCGACGCCAAAAAACTAGCTGTTGCTTATTGTTACAAAGTGCAGCCATTTTTTGAAACGATTCGTTACCATGCAGACAAACTTGAATTGCTCGTAGATGACGAAATGTGGAGCCTTCCAAAGTACCGTGAAATGCTCTTCATCAACTAAACTTAACAAATAGGCGCAAGTATATCTTGCTATATATAACTGTAAAACAGCAGGTTGAATCATTTTCGGCCTGCTGTTTTGCATTATTAAACTTTCTTTAAACAAAACAAATTAACCTTTTCGTAGCAAATAGTTTTTTTTAATTTAGCCCACCGTATTTGAAACTAACTATACACACATGCTTCAGACCGTAAAACGTTTTTTAATCGGTTGTTTACTTCTTATAACAACATCCGGTATATTGTCTGCTCAAAACAAAAAGGTTGTCGCAGCCGACCGGTTATTCAATAACAAAGAGTATTACGAAGCCCTAAATGCTTACAAAAAGGCATTAGAAGGAGTTAAGGGTAAAGCCTTGAAAGCTGAGCTTACATACAAGCAAGCTCTCTGCTTCATGATGACAAACGATCCAAAGAAGGCTGAAGTTTGGTTTGGTAAGGCGATCAAAGCCAAATACCAGAATCCAGAAGCTACTTTGTATTTGGGCGAAATGATGCGCATCAACGGTAAATACGATGAAGCATTGGCTGAATACGAAAAATATGTAAAACTTAAGCCAGATGATGCACGTGGATCACTCGGTGTTGAGTCATGCAAATTGGCAGTGAACTGGAAAGGTTCTCCAACCAAGCACCAAGTATCTAACGTTCAACCGTTGAATTCTAAATACGATGATTTTTCTCCAATCTTCAGCCGCAAGAATTTCAATGAAGTGATTTTCACTTCTAGCCGCGAAGGTGCGATCGGAAATGGTCAAGATGGTTGGACAGGTGAAGCATTTTCTGACTTATACGAAGCAAAGGTTGACAAAAACGGAAAATGGTCTACACCAATGGGTTTCAAAGAACCATTGAATTCTAAGTTCAATGACGGTTCTGCAACGCTCAACGAGAAGTACACTACAATGTTCTATACTCGTTGCGAATACGACAAAAACAAAATCAAAGGTTGTCAAATCTATACTACCAAGAAAAAAGGAAACAGCTGGGATGAACCGGTTCTCGTTCCTTTTGCTGATGATACTTTCACAGTAGGTCACCCTTGGATTTCTGATGATGAGATGACACTTTACTTCGCTTCTGACATGCCAGGTGGTCTTGGTGGCCGCGATATCTGGATGTCGAAAATGGATAAAAAAGGAAAGAAGTGGGGCAACCCAGTGAATCTTGGTCCTCAAATCAACACACAAGGCGATGAGCTTTACCCAACACTTCGCGACGACTCTACACTCTATTTCGCTTCAAACGGTTTAGTAGGTATGGGTGGTCTCGATATGTTCGAAGCCAAATTTAAAGGTGGCAAATGGACTGGTGTAGCAAACTTGAAGCACCCATTAAATTCATCTGCTGATGATTTCGGTATCGTATTCCGTGGGAAACAAGAAAGAGGCTACTTCTCTTCTTGCCGCGATGGTGGAAAAGGTGGTGCAGATATCTACGAATTCACTGTTCCTCCAGTATTGTTTACCCTTGGAGGTATTGTTTACGATTTCGAAAGCAAAGCTCCAGTTGTTGGTGCTAAAGTGGTAATGGTTGACCAAGAAGGAATGACCTTCGAAACCACCACCGACAAAATGGGATCGTACTACTACGACAACACCAAGTTCAAGGAAGACAACACTTACCAGATTTCGGTAACTGCTGAAAACTACTTCGGTGACAAAGGAACTGAAACCACTAAAGGTGAAACATCTGGTTCAGACCACAAGAAAGATTTCTTCATCAAGCCTGTTCCAAAAGACAAGCCTGTTCGTTTACCAGAAATTCTTTACGCTTTGAATTCTGCCGAATTGCGTCCAGAATCTAAAGACTCTTTGAACGGTCTAATTGCCACACTTCGCGACAATCCACAAATTACTATCGAATTGATGTCGCATACCGATAGCCGTGGTTCGTCTAAATCAAACATCGAATTATCTCAGCGTCGTGCGCAGTCGGTGGTGAACTACTTGATCGAACAAAAGATTGATCCAGCCCGTTTGGGTGCAAAAGGAATGGGTGAAACCAAACTTTTAAATAAGTGTAAAGATGGAGTTACATGCACCGAAGAAGAGCATCAGCGTAATCGCCGTACAGAATTCAAAATTACAAGCTTCACTTTCGTTCCTAAAGAAGGTTCACCAGAATTTGTAGCACCGAAAATTGAAACAGTTGATGAAGACGAGGCGGTTGAAACTGATGTTCAGGAACAACAACGCGAAAACATCAAAATCGAAAACGCTCCTCCTGCGCCAACGCCAACTCCAACACCGGCAACAACACCAGAGAAGAAGCCTAAAAACTGATAATTTTTTCACTAAGTATTCACAACATCCCGCCCATAAAAGCGGGATGTTGTTATTTTGTATCATGTCATCCAACAACCGTTATGGCCTCAGAGGTGTGTCGTCCGATAAGGAAGATGTTCACGCCGCCATTCAGCACACTTCGAAAGGATTATTCCCTAAAGCTTTTTGCAAAATAGTTCCCGATACACTCTGCGGAGACGACCAATTTGCCCTCGTAATGCATGCCGATGGCGCAGGAACCAAATCGTCGCTCGCATACATGTACTGGAAAGAAACCGGAGATCTATCTGTGTGGAAAGGCATCGCCCAAGATGCACTGGTGATGAACACCGACGATCTTCTTTGCGCTGGCGTTACTGGTAACATCCTCGTTTCTTCAACCATCGGAAGAAATAAAAACCTCATTCCCGGTGAAGTGATTTCGGAAATCATCCGCAGCAACCAAGAACTTTGCGATTGGTTTAATGAAATGGGGATTTCTATGACGCTCACCGGCGGCGAAACAGCCGATGTAGGCGATCTAGTGCGCACCATCATTGTTGATTCAACTGTGGTTGCCCGAATTCGCCGAGAGGATGTGATCGACAATGCCAATATCCGCCCTGGCGATGTTATCGTGGGGCTATCATCCACCGGACAAGCAACCTATGAAGACCGTTACAATGGTGGAATGGGTAGCAATGGGTTAACATCTGCCCGCCACGATGTTTTTGAAAATAGTCTTGCTACACGCTATCCTGAAAGTTACGATCCGCTCGTTCCTGCCGATCTGGTGTATTCTGGTAAGCACAAACTCACCGATGTAGTTCCTGAATTGGGCATTACTTATGGCGAATTGGTGCTTTCACCAACCAGAACGTATGCGCCTGTTGTGCTCGAAATTTTGAACCAATTCAGAAGCGATGTGCATGGAATGATCCACTGCAGCGGCGGTGGTCAAACAAAAATCTTGCACTTCGCTGGCGACTATACTATCGTTAAAGACAACCTTTTCCCGGTGCCTCCTTTGTTTTCTATTATTCAAGAATGTTCCGGCACCGCTTGGCAGGATATGTATAAAGTGTTTAACATGGGGCATCGCTTAGAATTTTATGTTCCTCAACACATCGCTCAAGAAATTATCAGCATTTCGAAAAGCTTCAATATTGATGCTCAGATTGTTGGTCGAGTGGAGGATGGTCCTAAACAATTACGAATTTCGTCCTCAGTGGGTGAATTTCTCTATCAACCGAATGTCTAATTTCGCGCCATGGAAGAAAATAGTTTACTCAGTCGACTAGAAGCCATTCGAGCTCGTTTCGAGGAAGTGGAAAAGCTTATCTCCGATCCTTCGGTGATCTCAGATATGAACCGCTTCCGGAAGCTCAACAAAGAATATAAGGATCTGCAATCTGTTGTAGAAGCACATACAATTTACAGATCTACGTTGCTTAACATCCGCGAGGCCCGTGAGATTTTGAAATCTGAAAGCGATCCTGCCTTTCGTGAGATGGCGCAAGATGAACTTAACGAGGCCGAAAAGCGCCAAGTATCCCTCGAAGAGGAAATTCGAATCCTATTGATTCCAAAAGATCCGGAGGATGATAAAAATGCCGTTTTGGAAATTCGTGCTGGAACGGGTGGAGATGAAGCTGCCATTTTTGCTGGAGATCTAGCCCGGATGTATCAGCGATATTGCGAAAACAAAGGATGGAAAGTAGATGTTGTGGATGAAACTGAAGGCACTATGGGTGGTTTCAGTAAAATCGTGATGGACGTTAGTGGTGAAGGTGTGTATGGAATTTTAAAGTACGAATCTGGTGTACATCGAGTTCAAAGGGTTCCACTTACAGAAACGCAAGGCCGTGTGCACACTTCTGCTGCTACAGTAGTGGTACTTCCTGAAGCCGATGAAGTGGATGTTGTGCTAAATCCTGCCGACATCGAAATGCAAACTTCTCGATCAGGTGGTGCCGGTGGGCAAAACGTAAACAAGGTTGAAACCAAGGTGCAACTTACTCACAAACCTTCTGGAATTGTAGTGGTATGTCAGGTTGAAAGAAGTCAGCTGGGTAACCGCGAACGTGCGATGGTGATGCTCCGTACCAAGTTGTACGAAATGGAATACACCAAGCACATGGATGCTATTGCAAGTAAACGTAAAACGATGGTTTCAACCGGCGACCGTTCAGCAAAAATCAGAACATACAATTACGCACAAAGCAGAATTACCGATCACCGAATTGGAATGTCGGTTTACAACTTGCCAACCTTTATGGATGGAGATATTGAAGACATGATTAAGGCGCTCCAAGTAGCTGAAAACGCTGAGAGAATGAAGGAAGGAGAGATGGCATGACGCGCGCTGAATTGGTTAGTCAAATCAAACAAAAGCGCAGTTTTTTGTGCGTGGGATTGGATACCGACTTGTCGAAAATTCCAGTACATCTGCTTGAAACAGAAGATCCGATCTTTGAATTTAACAAGGCGATCGTTGAAGCTACATTGCCTTATTGTGTTGCCTACAAGCCAAATTTTGCCTTCTTCGAAGCGATGGGCGAACGTGGTATGAAGGCTTTACGCAAAACGATGGAGCTCATTCCATCAACGCATTTTACCATTGCAGATGCGAAACGTGGAGATATTGGAAACACTTCAGAACGTTACGCCGCTGCATATTTTAACGATTTCAATTTCGATTCGGTAACTGTTGCGCCTTATATGGGTTCAGACTCTGTGAAGCCATTCATGAAAAGCGATGGAAAATGGACCATTCTGCTTGCCTTAACGAGCAACCCTGGCGCCGATGATTTTGAACAACTTCCTTTGGCCAACGGGAAAAAGCTCTATGAGCAAGTTGTAGATACTGCAAAAACTTGGGGTACACCTGAGCAATTGATGTTTGTTGTTGGCGCCACACGCGTAGAAGCTTTGAAGGCTTTGCGCGAACGTGCACCTGAGTATTTCTTTTTAATTCCAGGTGTTGGCGCGCAAGGCGGAGATTTGAAATCGGTAGCACTCGCAGCGATGAACAAAGACTGTGGCATGTTGGTAAATGCATCGCGCAGTATTTTGTATGCGTCATCGGGCGAAGATTTTGCCTCTAAAGCAGCAGCAGAAGCACGTTTGATGCAAGAAGAAATGTCAGTTCTGCTCACTCAGCACGGACTTTAACCATATACAATTTCGTGGGAATTGATATTGCATGTAGTGCAAAATCTCTTGCGCTGGATGCAATTCTTTTGCGTTGGATGCAAAAGCACATGGCTGGTTTGTAGGATAATTTCGTCATACAGATCCAGTGCAAATGCTCCCCGAAAGTCTTCTTCAGTTTATTTGGAAATTCCGTTTGTTCGGAGGAAATCAACTGCAGTTGGCTGGACGGGAGTCTCTGGAAATCATTTTTGCTGGGCATCACAACCGAGACTCTGGCCCTGATTTTCTGGATGCCCGTTTAAAAATCGACGGCACACTTTGGGCAGGAAACGTAGAAGTTCATCGCAAAGCTTCCGATTGGTATCGGCATACCCACCACACCGACGCATCGTATTCGAATGTTATTCTGCATGTGGTATATGAAGATGACCAGCGAATTTTAGATGCTTCAGGAAATGAATTGCCTGTATTGGTGCTCGCTCCATTGATTGATTCGGATATGTACGATCGTTGGAAGGTGCTCGAAATGCATCATCAACCCATTGCTTGCGGCATTTGGGAAAAACCTACCGAACCATTTTACAGTGCATGGTTAAATCGCTTGTTGGCCGAAAGGCTTGAAGAAAAGTCAGGCACCATTACCGAAGTACTTCAATTTACCGCCAACAATTGGGAAGAAGCATTTTATTTGGTGCTCGCTAGAAGCTTTGGATTTAAAGTAAATGCCGAACCTTTTGAACAGTTGGCGCGGTCGATTCCTTTGAAAATTGTGCAGAAACACAAACAAAGTACCTTTCAACTTGAAGCGTTGTTTTTAGGTCAAAGCGGATTGATCGACCAGAATGTGGACGACGAGTATCCTCGAAAATTGTATGAAGAATATGTGTTTTTGAAGCACCAGTATGGACTTCGAAGCATGCAGCCTCACGTTTGGAAGCACTTGCGCATGCGACCGGTGAATTTTCCGGCTATTAGGATTGTGCAGTTTGCCCACTTGATGGCATCGGCACCGGATTTAAAACAGATGATTTCTGAAGTGTTCGATCTGTTAGCCTTTCACAAAAGTCTGGAGGTAAATCCCAAGGGTTATTGGTTGACCCATTATCAGATCGATGCACAGTCGCCTTACTCGCCGAAGGGTTTGGGCCGTGATGCCCGTTTGTCGGTAATGATTAATTCTGTGATTCCGTTTCTGTTTATCTATGCCCGGTTCAGAGGGAACCAAGAGCTTCGGCAACGGGTGTTGAATTGGTTGGAGATTTTACCTCCTGAGAAACATGCCATTGCCCGTTTGTGGGAGCTCAATGGCGTTCGAGCTCGTCATGCAGGCGATTCGCAAGCTTTGATTCGGCTGTTGAAGGCCTATTGCGAACCTGGAAAGTGCTTGGATTGTTCGTGGGGATTGAGATACTTGAAAGAAGTACCATCCCTGCGATTTGCACAACTTTCTGATGCAGTTGATTAATTGAGGCGGTAAGGAACCACCATGCGGAATTCAGGAATGGCTACACTGAATTTTTCGCCATCAACCAAGCGCTCGAAGGTGTAAGAGCCAGACATTTTGCCCAATTCTGATTTCAAGTTGCAAGCAGATTCATATTCGTACACTTCACGTGGACGAAGAACTGGCTGTTGGCCAACAACGCCTGCACCTTCTACTTCACGATTTTCTGATACAGAATCGAAAATGTTCCAGTATCTGCGAAGCAACTGCACATCATAGTCAGAAGTGTTTTCAATTCTGATCTTGTAAGTGAACAGATAATACATCTTAGAAGGATCAGAATACAATTCTTGAAACTTAGTTTCGATGCTTACTTTAATTCCTGAGGTAACTTGTGTGATCATGGCGTTGTGTTTTGTTGATGCAATGTTAGGTACAAAACATCATTCAAAACAAATCGGGGTCTTCTGTAACCCTTGATGCTCTAGGGTTTTGGTGTAGGGTTGTGTAATTTCTGCGTTTGATTTCGCAAATATGCGCTTTTTCTTACATATAGTTTACATATGTATTGAAGTTTTTTAGTTACCGGCAGTATTTAACCTTTGGTAGCCTATCAATTCATCGAAATCGTTTGTGTAAGCCCTGTGGTACATGAGAACTGTATAATCGTTCTCTGCCATAAAATGGCTTCCTTCCATCAATTTACAGTCGCCTAAACCGGTTTTTGGATCCTCTAAAGCGTACAAGTAGTTGTATATTCCTTGCTTAAGTAAGATCCGCGCTGCATAATACTTAGAAGCGTGTTTGAACTGCAACTTAAACTCGTCTTTTAATTGCCAATCGCTGAACGATCCGATTAAATAAAGGTTACGATCTTTGAAAGGAGTTTCATACGGAAGTCGAAATTCGACCCAAACATAATCTCCATCTAACTCTGGTTCAGAGCCTTCGGTGTTTCTGATGAAAAACCTTCCATTTGATTCTGGCAACAATTGGTATTCTGAAAATGTACGCAACGGATCGTTGAGCATCAGCACCTGAATAGGGGTAGAGTCGCGATTGATCCTCCTAACACGGTCAGAATTCATGCGCAAACTGCGGATATCGGTCCAACGAAACTCATTCAAACCCTGAAAGCAATTCGATCCATCATCGTAATCGTAATTCAATTGGCTTTGGTTTATCCCAAATGGTTTGAGCTGAATGGCATTGTCCCACCGTTGGTTTTGTTGAATCACCAATTTCATGGAGGATGCTGCATTGATTACTTGCATCTGGGAGATGTCGGCCAGCACATCAATCTCTTGGTGGGTGTCGCGCAATTCCATGAGTGCGGGGCGTTTTACCCGCGGACTTAACTTCACTTTTTTACTGTACACCATCAACCTTCGTGTGAGAAGTAGGTTGGTTTGGTCGTTGTCTTCATATACTTTCAGGAGGTAATTCCCTGTGAGGAGAAATTTCATATTGTCGTTCGGAAAGAAGAGATCGAAATGCAGGTACTGTTGGAAGGTGTTGAATGAATACCTGAAATCCTGCACTAAGTCTTGCTGTAAACCTTGAATGGCACGTGTGGGCATGATTCCCGACGGCGTCCAATCGGCATTGCAATGCTCGAAACTGTAGTACAATTGCCGCTGCGTTACATCCAGATCGTCGAACTGTAAATGAAATTGATCCCCAGAATTTAGTTCCAATGCCGCAGGCGATCCTTCTACACCTTTCAATTGCAGCATCACGGTTTTAATGGTAGGTCTATATATGTGGTCGTTGTACTGAAGTGTGTTTTCATCCGCGAACAAGCAAAACGGAAACATATAAACGAAGAGCAATAAATAACGCATAAGGAAATGGATGTTTGGGCAAATATCGGGAATTGTTTCTCGAGCGATCCTTTCGCCATCATCAATATATTTGGCAAAGGATAAAACAGCACCTCTCCCTAGCCCTCTCCACGGGAGAGGGAACTGCATCGCGATAAATCGAAGCGCTACACCTAAAACTAAAATTTTCAGGTTAAACTAAATTTTCATTACTGCTCGGATCAATCCCCTTTCTCCCGTGGAGAGAGGGTTAGGGAGAGAGGTAAATCCGCAAACCTCTCCCTAGCCCTCTCCACAGGAGAGGGAACAGACTTGTGCTTTTCCTAAACATCAAGGTAAAACTGAAAACTACAGTTAAAATCAAATGCACAGAGTATTCGCGATCAATCCCCTTTCTCCCGTGGAGAGAGGGTTAGGGAGAGAGGTAGATCGAAGCGCTACACCTAAAACTAAAATTTTCAGGTTAAACTAAATTTTCATGACTGCTCGGATCAATCCCCTTTCTCCCGTGGAGAGAGGGTTAGGGAGAGTGGTAATTCATGCTCACGATTCATCAACTCCGCGGACTAAAGCCCACAGTTGCGCAGAGGCTAATTGGGCTTTGCAATTCCTTTTTACTTTCAACTTTCTACTCAAGACTAAAGTCACAGTGTTCCTTTCCCCATCATCAATATATTTGCCCCATGGATGTAATTGATTCGATTTCCCGGATTTCCGGAATTGCCCGTCACCAAGTGGGAGCGGTTTTGGCCATGCTCGACGAAGGAAACACCATTCCTTTCATTGCACGCTACCGGAAAGAACGCACCGGAATGCTCGATGAAGAACAGATTCAACTCATCCGCGATGAAAAACTTCGGATCGACAAGCTCGAAGAACGCCGATCGGCCATCTTGGAGTCGATGCAAGAACGACAACTGCTCACTGGTGCGCTGGAGCAAGCTATCCGCGGAGCGCAAAACCTAACCGATCTGGAGGATATCTATTTGCCATACCGGCCGAAGAAAAAGACCCGTGCGTCGATGGCGCGCGAACTTGGTTTAGAACCGCTAGCCAAAATGCTGATGTCGCAAGGGCATCAGGATCCACAGAAATTGGCTGGATCGTTTGTGAAAAAGGATGTTGCCGATTCATCCGAAGCTTTGCAAGGTGCGCGCGATATTATAGCAGAGTGGATTGCCGAAAATCCTGAATTGCGGAAATCACTCAGGATGCGCTTCGAGAAGTTCGCCGAGTTCCAATCGAAACTCGTGAAAACCAAAGAAGAAGAAGCCCAGAAATACCGCGATTATTTCGATTATCATGAGCCAGCTTCTAGAATGCCGTCACACCGTTTCATGGCTGTAATGCGTGGACACAAAGAAGGCTTCTTGCGGATTTCGGCAGAGCCGGACGAAGAACGATCGTTACAAAACATCGATCGGATGTACCTGAAAAATCAGGGCGATTGCGCTCAAGAAGTGAAGAAAGCCAGTCGTGATGCTTACAAACGTCTCATTGTGCCATCGTTGGAAAATGAGTTGTTGCAAACCTTGGAAGAAAAGGCGGCACAATCGGCAGTGCGGATTTTTGCAGCCAATCTCCGCCAATTGCTCATGGCAGCTCCATTGGGAGAGAAACGCATACTGGGAATAGATCCCGGATTTCGAACAGGTTGCAAGCTGGTTTGCTTGGATGCACAAGGGAAACTGTTGCACAACGAAACAATCTACCCGCACCAGCCGCAGCAACAAGACAAGCAAGCGATGGCAAAATTGAGTAATCTGATTGAGACCTATAAAATTGATGCCGTGGCGATTGGGAACGGAACCGGTGGACGAGAAACCGAAAACCTTATTACAAGGATGCATCTTCCCGCACACGTGAAAGTATTTGTAGTGTCGGAAAGTGGAGCATCGATTTATTCGGCATCCAAAACGGCGCGGGAAGAATTTCCACAGTACGACATTACCGTGCGTGGTGCAGTAAGTATCGGAAGACGTTTGCAAGATCCACTGGCGGAATTGGTGAAGATTGAGCCATCGGCAGTTGGAGTGGGGCAGTACCAGCACGATATCGATGCAAACCTCATGAACGACCAATTGGCCGATGTGGTGCGATCTTGCGTGAATCAAGTAGGTGTGAATCTCAACACAGCATCAGTCCATTTGTTGTCGTATGTTTCTGGTTTATCGGCCGCTACCGCGGGAAAGATCGTGGAACAGCGCAACCAAGTTGGGGCATTCACGAGCAGGAATGATCTGTTCAATATTCCCCGTTTAGGGAAGAAAACCTACGAACAATGTGCTGGATTTCTGAGGATTCCAGAGGCTCAACATCCGCTCGACAACAGTGCGGTGCATCCCGAACGGTATGGTTTGGTGGAGAAAATGGCCAAAGATGCTGGCATCCCTTTGAAAGACTTGATTGGTCGCAAAGATCTGAAGTCGCTGATCGATCCAAACAAATATGTGAGTCAAGAAATTGGATTGCCAACGTTAAATGACATCCTTGCAGAATTGGAAAAGCCGGGCCGCGATCCGCGGAAAAGCGCAACGATTTTGGAGTTCGATCCCAATGTGCGCAAACCTGATGATCTGATTCCGGGCATGGTGCTTCCGGGCATCATTACGAATATCACGGCATTTGGCGCTTTCGTGGATGTGGGTGTGAAGCAAGATGGCTTGGTGCACATTTCACAATTGGCAGATCAGTTTGTGTCGGACCCGCTGCAGGTGGTGAAACTGCATCAACATGTAAAAGTGAAGGTGATGGAAGTGGATCTTCAGCGCAAGCGGATTGCTTTGGCGATGAAGGGTGTGCCTCAGTGATTTGTAAGATTCAATCTCCTCATCACCCTCGGAAAATCGGTATCATCAGATTTAAATTATGGCAAATTCGCCACAATTAAATGTCAACAGATCGAAATGAAATATTTTGATCAAATAAAATTTTCACGAAGCAATCCTGATTTTATGTTCTCTATCGGCCGCATAAGCTAGAACGGCTATAATATCTTGTTCCGTTAATTCAGCGTAATCTTCTAGGATTTCCTTTGTCGTCATACCAGAAGCCAACCAACCAAGAACATCAAATACAGTGATTCTCATTCCTCGAATGCAAGGTTTGCCGAATCGAATTTGTGGATCAATCGTTATAATTTCTGAATAATGTTTCATGACACGAAAATACTGAACTATTTAATCAATTTGAATGGTAAACTTCCACAGTTACGAATGTACTCCTTAATGAGTTTGGTTTTTGTATCGATAAACCTTGTTTGATTAAGTCCTTGGCATTTACGAATCAGACAATTTTATTGTAGAACATAAATTTATCGATACTCAATTTGTTTTCTAGGTCATTCGCCTCATCATCCTCACCAAAATCGGAATCACCAACACCACCGTGACGCGCGCTGCCAATCGGTTGTCGGGGATGGAAAGAAAAGCAACCGACAGGTGGTTGATGAAGACAAGTGCAAACAAGGCCAAAAGCCATAACCGTTCTTGTGGAAATGAAGGTTTAAACAGGGCGAACAGCATGTACAAGAGGCTTACAATTAGCGCTCCGCGGAAGATGGGATCAAGTA
>CAMCXT010000045.1 GCA_945883545.1 Chitinophaga pinensis
TTGCTCAACAATGCCGAATGGACGCCCGATGGAGAGTACCTCATCGCTCGAAAACACTTCACATCAACACGTTCGGCAGGAGCTGGCGAACTTTGGATGTATCACATAAAAGGTGGCTCTGGAATGCAGCTCACCAAAAAGAAAAACGACCAACAAGATGCTGGTGAACCCTGCATTTCTAAAAATGGAAGATACGTTTACTACAGCGAAGATGTGTACCCAGGTGGTTACTTCCAATACAACAAAGATCCAAACTCTCAGATTTACGTAATTAAGCGCCTCGACCGAGAAACAGGTAAAATCACAATGGTTGTTCAAGGTCCCGGAGGCGCAGCGCGTCCAGTACTTTCAAATTCCAATCAACAGCTTGCATTCGTTCGCCGTGTGAGAGAAAAATCGGTACTTTTCGTTCGTGATCTAACTTCTGGAATCGAAAAACCAATATTCACCGAACTCAGCAAGGATCAACAAGAAGCTTGGGCCATTTTCGGTGTTTACACGAATTTCAGTTTTACACCCGACGATAAATCCCTCGTAATCTGGTCGAAAGGGAAAATTCGAAAAATCAACATCGATTCAGGTAAGGATGAAATTATACCATTCTCTCTCACTTCAAATCACCAAATTACCAATGCATTGCATTTTGAGAACAAGGCTGCCGAAGATACTTTCAATGTTAAAACGATCCGACATGCCATAACTTCTCACGATGGCAAAAAACTAATATTCAATGCTGCAGGGTTTCTTTGGACCAAAGATCTACCCAACGGAACTCCACAAAGACTTACTCAAAACACTGTTTTCGAATTTGAGCCGTCACTTTGTCTTGATAAACCTTTGATGACTTATGTTACATGGTCGGATACAGCCATGGGGGAAATCAAATTGATGGATTTGACCAACAACTCTGTTAAAACAGTAAGCAAAGGAAAAGGAATCTACAGAACACCTTCCATTTCCAATGATGGTAAATTCTTGGTTTACATCAAAGAAGAAGGCAACGACCATCAAGGTTTTGCTTACTGCACCGAACCCGGAATGTATTTACTCAATCTGGAAACCAACGAACACAAATTGATCTCCACAGAAGGCGAGAACCCTAGGTTTTCTATAGATGGTAGTAGAATATACTATCAAACGGGAGGCTACCTATTCGGTGCTTTGGAGAAGGCTTTTAAGAGTTGCGATTTGACAGGAAATGAAGTCAGAACACATTACACTTCAAAGTATGCAAACAGCTACGTGTTGAGTCCTGATAACAAATGGCTGGCTTTCACCGAACTATTCAAAGTTTACGTTACTCCATTTATCCAAACAGGAAGTTCAATCGACCTTAGTGGAGCAAATGATGCCTACCCAGTGAAATTGGTTTCAACAGAAGCAGGCATTTCGTTGCATTGGACAAAAAACGACAAACACCTTCGTTGGACGATCGGCGACGAATATTTCGACTTAGATGTAAATCCATTTTTAGATCCCAATAGCAAGGTGGCAGCGGAGCCTAAGCCTATCGAAAAAGGCATCAAGATCGGACTTCAACTTAAGCACGATAAGCCTATCGGTGTGTTTGCCTATACGAACGCACGAATCATCACCATGAAAGGCGATGAAGTGATCGAAAATGGAACCATCCTCGTTGAAAACAACCGAATCATGAAAGTTGGAAATTCCACGGAAGTACAAGTTCCAGCAACCGCGAAAACCATCGATTGTAAAGGCAAGACCATAATGCCAGGCTTGATTGATGTACACGCCCATTTGGGCACTTTCAGATACGGTTTGAGTCCGCAGCAACAATGGTCGTACTATGCAAATCTCGCATTCGGCGTAACCACAACACACGATCCATCATCGAATACTGAAATGGTGTTTTCGCAAAGCGAGATGGTAAAGGCGGGAACAATGGTTGGTCCAAGGATTTTCTCAACAGGAATCATCCTATATGGTGCTGATGGAGATTTTCGAGCACAAATAAACAACCTCGATGATGCCCGTTTCGCTATCAGAAGAACCAAAGCTTTCGGTGCTTTCAGCGTGAAAAGCTACAATCAACCGCGACGCAACCAACGTCAACAAGTGATCGCTGCTGCACGAGAAATGAATATGCAGGTTGTGCCTGAAGGCGGATCTCACTTCCTTCACAATATGAGCATGATCCTCGATGGCCACTCAGGAATCGAACACAACATTCCAGTTCACGATATCTACAATGATGTGGTGAACCTTTGGTCGTCTTCTAAAACCGGTTACACGCCAACCTTGATCGTGAACTATGGCTCGGTGAATGGCGAGTACTACTACTATCAAAACGAGAATGTTTGGGAAAATCAGCGATTGATGAATTTCACTCCACGCGCCTTAATCGACTCGCGCGCCCGACACCGTACCATGATTCCGAAAGAAGAATACATGAACGGCCATTTAACAGTCTCTCAATCGTGTAAAAAGCTTGCAGATGCTGGCGTGAAAGTAAATCTAGGTGCTCACGGACAAATCCAAGGCCTTGGCGCACATTGGGAATTGAAAATGCTTGCTGATGGAGGTTTAACATCGCTTCAAGCCATCAGAAGTGCTACCATGAATGGCGCATATTACATCGGAATGGAAAAGGAAATTGGTTCTTTAGAAGCTGGGAAATTAGCCGACTTTATCGTACTCGATGCGAATCCTTTAGACAACTTAAACAATATCGCTTCGATAAAATATACAGTTGCCAATGGACGTTTGTTCGATGCCATGACCATGCAAGAATCCATTACAGGCAACAAAACCAGGATGCCTTTCTATTTTGAAACTGAGTTTGGAAACAACGACTTTCACTTCCACGAAGAAACAGGATGCTTTCAAGGTCATTCTTGTGGTTGTAGGAAATAATTGTTAAAAATCGTGCTACTTACAGAACACTTCTATCTTTGCGACCAAATTATTGAATAATGACTGAATCCTCCGAAAAGCGAACCGTTGTTCAAGCATCAGCCCGATATGGTATGTATATCGGAATGTTGCTGGTCTTGATCCAAACAATTCAATATCTCGCCGGACTTTACGTGTCGTTCCTATTTTCAATCCTTACAGGAACCCTCTTTGTTGTTGCAGTTGTGATGCTTATCCGCGATTACCGTGACAAGGTTTTGAACGGATGGTTGAATTACGGACAAGGAGTTTCAGTTGGTGCCCTATCTTCCCTCGCTGGCGGATTAATCTATGGTGCATTCATGTTGATTCTAGTAATGTTGGTCGACAAGTCGTACATCGACGAATTGCTGATTCAAACCCAGGAAATGATGGAAGCATCTAATGTTCCTGCTGATCAAATTGATAAAACAATGGATCAGATGCAGGAGAATACTTCACCTTGGGGATTTGCTTACGGTCCAATCGTACAGTATGGAGTTTCTGGCTTAATTATCAGCTTAATAGCTTCAATTTTCTTTCGGAAAAATCCGGATAATTCTTTTGACCAAGACACGCTCTAATGTTGGATATTTCTGTCGTAGTTCCGCTGTTTAATGAAGATGAGTCATTGCCAGAATTGGCTGAATGGATCGATAAAGTGATGCAGGAAAACCGCTTCAGCTATGAAGTGATTTTTGTGGATGACGGAAGTACCGATAAAAGCTGGGAAGTAATCGAAGGCTTGAACAAGAAAAACACTGCATTCAAAGGCATTCGATTCAGAAGAAATTATGGCAAATCAGCAGCACTTAATTCGGGCTTTGCCATTACCCAAGGAAATGTCGTAATCACCATGGATGCAGATCTTCAAGATAGTCCGGATGAAATTCCTGATCTGCATCGAATGATCACCGAAGACAAACTTGATCTTGTATCCGGTTGGAAACAAAAACGGTTTGATCCCATCACCAAAACACTGCCTACCAAATTGTTCAATTGGGCCGCGCGGCGGATGAGTGGAATTTACTTGCACGATTTTAACTGCGGATTAAAAGCCTACCGAGGCGATGTAGTGAAGAATATTGAAGTGTATGGTGAAATGCATCGATACATTCCTGTGCTCGCCAAATGGGCAGGATTTAAGAAAATAGGAGAGAAGGTCGTTCAGCACCGTGCCCGAAAATATGGTACAACCAAATTTGGATGGGAAAGATTTGTGAATGGTTTCTTAGATCTACTGAGCATCACATTTGTTTCAAAATTCGGTAAGCGCCCGATGCACCTTTTTGGTCTTTTGGGATCATTGAGCTTCTTTATTGGTTTCTTGATCGCTCTTTACCTGACTTACGCAAAGTTTGTTCATCAGGCATATCGGATGACAGACCGCCCGGTGTTTTATTTCGGCCTGTTTTTCATGGTTATTGGAACGCAACTTTTCTTAGCAGGCTTCCTTGGTGAAATGATTTCCCGTACGGGTAATGATCGTAACAATTACCAAATCAAGGAACAACTTGATTAATAGGAATTGCTACCTAACAATTGCCGTTTTATTTTACTGCCTGAAGTTTTAATACCACTTATCGAGTCAAATATTCTCGTCTCCTTTAAATTCAATTTGGAAGAGTAGAAGTTTACCTGTTAATAATTGATGGTTAGTTTTTTACGACTTTTCTTTCGTTCCTAAAAGTATATTCAAGATGAAATTGTTCATCGTTTTTTGCGATTGAAACAGAATAGACTAATTTTAGCCACCCTTAACTAAAACAGCAAGTCAAAAAATCATCATGCAAGCTAAAATTCGCGTTTTATCAATCGCTATTGGTTCCATTTTCTTGCTTGCTTCTTCCTGTAAAAAGGAAGTTTGTAAGGTTTGTTACACAGAAGAAACTATCGCAACCACTGGCGAAAAAATCACAACCGAAATCGGTAAGGTTTGTGGCGAAGAGTTAGAAAATACCGACGGTAAAACTTTTACCAGCATTACAGGTCCAGCACGCACTTATTGCGAGTAATTGTTTATAACTATTGAGTTACGAACAATATTACCTTAAATGTCTCTATTATAGCTATCATTGTTGAAGAACAGTCAGAACAAGGACTGTAAAATTTAACATTTTTTAAAATTCTGCATCTTGACCGATCATTTGCATTGCGTTTACTTTGCGCGACTTTAAAATACTATGACAGACATCCGCGAAATCAACGAACGAATCGAACGAGAAAGCGCATTCATCGAATTATTGAAGCTCGAACTTGACAAGGTGATCATTGGCCAACAGTACATGGTCGACCGCCTTTTAATCGGACTTTTAGCCAACGGGCATTTATTGTTAGAAGGTGTTCCAGGTTTGGCTAAAACACTTGCAATTAAGTCGCTTGCTCAAGCAATTGATGCCAATTTTAGCAGAATTCAGTTCACTCCCGATTTGCTTCCAGCCGACCTTGTAGGTACTATGATCTATAACCAAAAGCAGGAACAATTCACGGTACGAAAAGGACCATTGTTCTCGAACTTCATTCTTGCCGATGAGATCAATCGTGCTCCTGCAAAAGTGCAAAGTGCGCTTCTCGAAGCCATGCAAGAACGCCAGGTTACCATCGGCGATACAACCCACAAACTTCCTGAACCATTTCTGGTGCTTGCCACCCAAAACCCGGTTGAGCAAGAAGGAACATACCCACTTCCTGAAGCACAAGTTGACCGCTTCATGTTGAAGATCGTAATCTCTTACCCAAGCAGAGAAGAGGAACGAAAAATCATTCGCCAAAACCTAAATACCGACTTCCCGAAACCCAATAAGGTGGTTTCAACTGAGCAGATTCTGCGTGCTCGACAAGTCGTTCGTGAGGTTTACATGGATGAAAAAATTGAAAGCTATATCGTCAATATCGTCTTCGCAACCAGATTCCCAACTGAAGCTGGTTTGGCAAAGTTTCAACCGATGATCAGTTTTGGTGCTTCTCCAAGAGCCTCTATCAGTTTAGCATTGGCTGCTAAGGCTTATGCATTTATCCGTCGCCGGGGATATGTGATTCCAGAAGACGTGCGCGCTGTTTGTCTCGACGTGCTTCGCCACAGAATTGGATTAACCTACGAGGCAGAAGCCGAAAATATCACGACTGAAAATATCGTAGCTGAAATCCTAAATACCGTTGAAGTTCCATAAACCAAGGGAAAAAGGTACATCCATCAGCAATCTTATCCTCATGCTGATCCATTTGCCGAAACCAATTTTATGAACCAAACCGACCTCCTTAAAAAAGTACGGAAACTCGAGATAAAAAGCAGAGGATTATCCTCCGAATTGTTCTCAGGTCAGTACCACAGTGCCTTCAAAGGGCGAGGCATGTCGTTTAGTGAAGTGCGTGAATACCAAGCTGGAGACGACATTCGAACCATCGATTGGAACGTTACAGCTCGTTTCAATCATCCGTATGTGAAGGTATTTGAGGAAGAACGCGAGCTCACCATTATGCTGTTAGTCGACATGAGTGGTTCCAAAGACTTCGGAACTACCAACATGTTCAAGATGGAAATGGTAACAGAAGTGTGCGCAGTTCTAGCTTTTTCATCGCTTCAGAACAACGATAAGGTGGGTGTTATTTTCTTCTCCGATATCATCGAGAAATACATACCACCTAAAAAGGGGAAATCGCATGTTTTGAGGATTATCCGAGAACTGATCGATTTTAAACCAGAAAACAAAAGAACCAACATTGACCAAGCTTTAAGGTTTCTCACAAATGTTACCAAAAAGAGGTGTACTGCATTCATCCTCAGCGATTTTCTAGCCAATTCATTCAACGATAGCTTGAGGATTGCTGCGCGGAAACACGACCTTGTTGCGCTCCAAGTAATTGATCCTCGAGAAACTTCCCTGCCTGATGTGGGTTTAGTGAAATTCCTTCACGCTGAAACCAACCAAACACAATGGGTAGATACATCCGATCGTGCGGTGAGAAAAGCCTATGAAGTTACCTTCAGAAAGCAAGATGAAATCATCAAGAATACCTTCGCGAGAGCAGGGGTAGATTTAGCTGTTTTGCATACCAATAAATCGTGGGTTCAGCCATTGAGTAACTTATTGAAAAGAAGAGGTGCCAAATGATTGGAAGAAGGTTGTTATTTTTACTATTTATTCTCCTTTCAACTACTGCAATAGCCCAGAATGCATCTGTTCGTGCCGAAAAATATCGGATGCGCATCGGAGAACAAATCGAATTGCTCTTAAAAGCGGAAGCCAACAAAGGACAAAAAATAGTTTGGCCTGCAATTGCAGATTCAATCGGTCCGTTTTTTAATGTGATCAGCCGCGATACCATCGACACTTTGGCTTCAGCCGGTAATGGTCTTTCCCTCGAACAAAAAATCCAAATCACTTCTTTCGATTCTGGAATGCACAGTTTGCCCGTTTTCGACTTTTTGTTCATCAATCCGGGATCAGATACAACCTCCATTTTGTCGGATGTTCTAAGTATCGAGGTGAAAACAATTCCAGTTGATACAACGAAAGCAATCAAGGACATTAGAGGTCTTGAAGATGTTCCTGAAGACTTTACCGACCTTATCTTGTATAGCATTTTGGCTGCTGTTGCCTTAGCCGCAATCGCAATTGGTATTTATTACTACCAAAAGCGGAAAAAGCCAGTTCAGATCATTGTTCCAAAAGGTCCTGTTACACCTCCTTGGGAAATTGCTTTGGCTACGCTGGATAAGATTGAACGTGAAGCCGTGTGGAAATCTGGCAACGATAAACTTTACCATTCGTCGATTTCAGAAGCTCTAAGAACTTACGTTGAAGCTCAACTCAAATTACCAGCTTTGGAGTCAACAACCGACGAAACCCTTTCACTGCTTCAAAGATCATTGAAGCAACAAGAGGCAATCGACTTCATTCGTCAGGTGCTTGTGTTGGCCGACTTGGTAAAGTTTGCCAAAGAGAAACCGCTTCCAGTTGAACATGAAAGAAGTTTAACATTGGCAAAGCAATTTGTGCTGCTTACCAAACCTCAAGTTTCTAACGATGCTGAAAAGGAGGTGAACAATGGATGAGAATGAAATGCTGAATTTTCCGCAATTGTCGGATATCTCATTCGCAAATCCATGGCTGTTGCTTCTGTTATTGGTAGTTCCAGCCTTGATTGTTTGGTACATTTTCAAAGGAAAAAATGCACGTCCAGAGATTCGCATTTCCACTTTCGCAGGATTTAAAAATCAACGAAAAAGTGCAGTTGTACGTTTGATTCATCTGCCTTTTATTCTAAGATGCTTGTCTATCATCTTAATCATCATCGCATTGGCGCGCCCTCAAACCAAATTATCTTGGCAGGATATGAAGGCAGAAGGAATCGATATCATGATGACCATGGATCTTTCGCCAAGTATGCGCGCAAGAGATCTCAAGCCCAACCGACTTGAAGCAGCTAAAGAAGTGGCAACTGATTTTGTTACTGGTCGTCCTAACGATCGGATCGGATTGGTGATTTTTTCTGGTGAAGCCTTCACGCAATGTCCGCTTACAATCGATCATTCGGTTCTGAAAACCTTGTTGCAAGCAGTAGAGCCAGATTTTCTTCCCGAAGGGACAGCTATTGGACTTGGACTTGCCACTGCTGTGAACCGTTTGCGAGAAAGTAAATCGGCTTCGAAAGTGGTTATTTTGATCACCGATGGTGAAAACAACGCAGGTTCAGTTTCTCCGCTCACCGCTGCAGAAATTGCACAACTTTATGGCATCCGTGTTTACACGATTGGCGTTGGATCCAGAGGGGTTGCTTATTCGCCTGTGTATCGCTATCCAAACGGACAGTTTGCCTTTGATTACGCAGAAGTTCGAATCGACGAAGCTTTGTTAAAACAGATCTCATCCATGACAGGTGCTCAGTACTTCCGTGCAGCTAACAATGAAGCCTTAGCTGAGATTTACAAGAAGATCGACGAAATGGAGAAAACCCGTTTCGACTCCACCGAATTCAGAAGAAGAAAGGAAGAATTTTGGCCATTGGCGATGTTGGCAGTGCTGTTCATCGCGCTTGAATGGTTGCTTCGAAATACACTCATGCGTTCAATTCCCTAAGAAATGCTGCGATTTGCCTATCCTTTATTCCTCTGGGGGCTTTGCCTCATTCCAATTTACGGGCTGCTGTTTTGGAGTCGTATGAATTGGAAAAAGAAAGCCATCAAACGCTTCGGCGATCCGAGATTGGTGCATCAATTAATGCCTGATAAATCGAACAACCGCGTGAGGACTAAATTCTTTTTGATGGCTGGGGCGTTCATGTTTCTGGTAATCGGTCTCAGCAATCCCCAAATCGGTTCGAGATACGAAGAAGTGAAACGTGAAGGCATCGATCTGGTTATCGCACTCGATGTGTCGAACAGTATGATGGCTGAAGATATTCGTCCGAGCCGACTTGAAAGAGCCAAACAAGCCATTGCCAAACTGCTTGATAAGCTAAACGATGATCAAATTGGGATTGTCATTTTTGCTGGTGATGCTTATTTACAACTTCCATTTACATCCGATTTTGCAGCTGCTCGGATGTTTTTATCAGGCGTTAGTAGCGAAAGCATCCAAACGCAAGGAACAGCCATTGGATCAGCGATAGATTTATCGGTTCAGGCACTTCCGAAGAGCAGCACAAGAAGCAGAGCGATTGTCGTTATTTCAGATGGTGAAAACCATGAAGATGATGCAATTGAAGCAGCAAAAGCAGCAAAAGGGAAAGGCATTGTGGTACACACGTTGGGCATCGGATCCGAGCAAGGCGCACCAATTCCTTTCACGGAAGAAAGTGGTGGAAAGGGCTACCGCCGCGATGACAGTGGCAATCCAGTTATTTCGGCTATGAATCCTACCATGTTAGCAGAAATTGCATCTGCCGGCGGCGGAAAGTTTGTGCCTGCGTCGAATTCCGACATCGGCCTTGAAACCTTGGTTGATCAAATCAGCAGCATGCAAAAAACAGAAATGGGCACTCGTGCTTTTACTGATTATGAAGATCGTTTTCAATATTTTCTTGGATTGGCCTTGTTGCTCTTTTTGGTTGAATTGCTAATATCTGAACGACGCAGTGCAAGGTCAAAACGAATGAATCTTTTTGGAACCAAAAACGCTGAAAAATGAGAATACAGCTGATTATCGTAAGTATTCTGTTGGCCAGTCTTTCATCTCTGGCTCAGAAAGAAAATAAGCATATCAGAAAGGGAAACGAGCTCTATCAGCAAAAGAAATACGATGAGGCTGAAGTAGAGTATCGAAAAGCTCTGGAGAAAAACAATAAGGCTACCAATGCACAGTACAACCTATCGAATGCATTGTACAAGCAGAAACGTTACAAAGAAGCTTCGACTATACTTGATGAATTGGCTACTAAAACGAAAGATCCCCAAGAACTTTCGCGCCTTTACCACAATTTGGGAAATGCAATGTTGGAGGATAAAGACTACCAAAACAGTATCGAAGCCTACAAGAAATCGCTGAAGCACAATCCCAATGCTGAAGATACGCGCTACAATCTGTCGTATGCATTGAAAAAAATGCAACGGCAAGAACAGGAGCAACAAAAGCAAAAACAAAAACAGAATCAACCGAATGATCCAAACCCTAAAAAGGACCAAAACAAGGACCAAAACAAGGATCAAAAGCAAGAACAGCAAAAGCAACAGCTCAATCGTGATGAAGCTGAGCAAATGCTCGATGCTTTGAATCGAAATGAGAAAGAAATAAGAAAGAAAACAGATAAACAAAAGGGTAAAGATGGCGTTCCTGCCAGCGGAAAAGAATGGTAAAGTCATGAAGAAACAATATTTATTGCTGATTTTTTCGTGCATTCTTGGCATATTGAATGCACAAGAATTGAAGTTCGTGGCATCTGTAAATAAAGCCAAAGCAGTTGTTGATGAGCAGATTAAGTTGACTTATTCCCTCAATGCTATGGGAAATGCATTCAATCAACCTGATCTATCTGCTTTTAACTTGCTCATGGGGCCACAGCAAATGTATGGTGTGCAACAAAATCCGAATGGGCGATCAACTCAAACGATGTCGTTTACGTACATCATTTCAGGAAAAAAGCCAGGCAAATACCTGATTCAGCCGGCCAGTGTGCGCATTGGAAATGGTTTAGTAAAAAGCAACACGGTTGAAATCGAGATTGTAAAAAATCAAAACACAAGCAACCAATCTCAAGCATCTAAAGGGAATTCTACTGCCGGAGCAAACGATAAAACAACGGGGAATGACCTATTTATCAAGGTAACTGCGTCAAAAACAAACTCTATAGTTGGCGATCAAATCTTGGTATCCTACAAACTCTATTCGCGATACTCACAATTGAATTATGAGCTTTCGAAAGCCCCAACTTTCAATGGCTTTTACAGTGAGGACATCGTTCTTGGAAAAAACACGAACGGACAAAAAGAAACCTACAACGGTCAAGATTACCTCACTGCTGAGATCAAAAAAGTGCTTTTATTTCCTCAGAAAAGTGGCAAGCTTGAAATTCCTCCGATAGAACTGGCATGCGTCGTTCGACAACGCGTTCAAGCTCAAAGCATTTTTGACCAAATGTTTGGCGGTGGTTACCGAGATGTTGAGGTCGACTTGAAAAGTCCAACGGTAACAATCAATGTAAATTCTCCAGATGCCATTGGAAAGCCTGCTGACTTTAATGGTGCTGTAGGAAAGCTCGATTATTCTTTGAGTTTAGACCGAAACAGCGTGAAAAGTGGAGAGGCTGTTAACTTGAAGTTGGTAATTTCAGGAAGAGGAAATTTGAAGTTGATAGAGCCGCCCACTTTAGGCCTTGCTCCAGAATTGGAAGTATATGATCCCCAAATTGTAGACAATATTTCTGTAAGCAGCGGAGGTATGACAGGCTCTAGAACCTTTGAGTATCTAATCATTCCGCGCGCTGGTGGAGAATTTATGCTCGGGCCATTGAGTTATTCTTGGTACGATCCAGCCAAAGGCAGTTGGCAGTCTAAAACCTTGCAAGCATTGAAGCTTTCTGTGGCAAAAAGCTCTGGCGATCAGATTGCTGTTGGCAGAGGACGAAATTCTACAGCACCCAAGCAGCTAGCAGAAGATATCCAATACATCAAAGTTGGTGAAACAGATTTCAGCCATGGAAATGGCAGTTTATTCTTCTTATCCATTCCATTTTACTTACTCAGTAGTTTGTCGCCGGTTGCATTGATTGTATTTCTTTTATTGAAAAAAAGAACACAAAGGCGCCGAGAAAACATTGGAGAATATAGAGTGAAGGAAGCAGGAAGTGCAGCTGGCAAGCGACTAAAAATTGCTAAAGCACTCTTGTTGAAAGGCGATAAAAATGCCTTTTATGAAGAAATCTATCGTGCACTTTATGGTTACTTATCGGATAAACTAAGACTTCCGGTAGCAGAACTTAATCGTCAGAAAATTAAAGAGTTACTTATTTTAAGTAAAGTTCCAGATGATATAACAGCTCGTTTGTTAAACACACTTGATAGCTGTGAATTTGCTCGGTTTGCTCCTGTTGCTGAATCAGGTATGAACGAAATTTTTGAAGACGCTTCTAGAATCATTCGTGAAACTGAAAACCTTTTGAAATCATGAGAAATTCTTGCTTCATATTTTTCTGCTTTATTTCATTTGTTGCTTCAGCATTATCGCCGAATTCATTATTCAAGGATGCCAACCAAGCATATCAGAAAGGCGATTTTCAAAAGTCAATTACCCTTTATGAACAAATAGTTCGGGATCATGGCGTTACTTCTGCCGAATTGCACTACAATCTTGGAAATGCTTATTACCGACTTGGAGATTATCCCAGCGCAGTCTTGAATTACGAACGTGCATTAAAGGAAAATCCTTCCGACCGTGAGGTTTTAGCCAATCTACAAATTACACGGAACAAGTTGGAAGATAAAATCGAACCTATGCCAGAGCTTTTCTACATCAGTTGGTTCAAGGCCATTCGAGATGCTTTTTCAACGGATGTGTGGGCATGGTTATTCATCTTTAGTTTGATTGGCTCTGCTGCACTTTGGATCGTGTTCGTTCAAAGCAATAAAAGCCGAAACAAGAAAGCTGGGTTTTATGGAGGCTTGCTAAGTTTTGTTCTATCGATTTTGTTATTCGTTACTGCATTTTCTTCGTGGGAAAGCAGTTATAAGACACAAAGGGCAGTCGTTTTTGCTGGTAGTATTTCGGTTAAAAGCGCACCTGTAATTTCTGGAAATGGATTGTTTATCATTCATGCCGGAGCAACTGTGTCCATTACCGACGAACTTGGCGAATGGGTTCGGATTCGTTTGGTGGATGGTAAAGAAGGCTGGGTAATCCTCGGTGATTTGGAGGTTATATAATCAGCCATTTGTAGTGCCCCATGTAAGTTTCGTTAGATGATCTGTCTAACGTTCTATTTATTTATTTGATTATTTGATTATTAGCTATGATTTCTTCTGAATACAGGTTGTAATAACTAGGTGCATTTCGAAAGGAATCCACCCAACCCTGAAAGTCGCATTCCCGTAAACATTCTCAAACAACTGAGGAGTATTAAGGATGTCGAACTTTACCTATAGAACATTTTCCAATCTAAGCAGATGCTTTGCAGGCTTGCTGTTTTTTGCATTTGCCACTTTAGGGTCTACAGCCTTAGATGCCCAATCGGCAAGATTCAACAATTGGTATTTTGGAAATACTGCAGGAGTCACCTTTGCTTCAGGAGCTCCGGTTGCACTTACCAATGGTGCTTTAGTAACCACCGAAGGATGTGCGAGCATGTCGGATGATCTTGGAAACCTTCTTTTCTATACTGATGGGGTTACGGTTTGGAATCGAAATCACTTACCAATGACCAATGGAACTTTACTCAATGGTCATGCATCTTCCACACAATCAGGAATAATCGTTCAAAAGCCAAACAGCAGCAATATTTACTACGTATTCACTTCCGATGCTGATGTTGGGCCCGACGGTATTCAATACTCTGAAGTTAACATGAATTTGTCGGCAGGTTTAGGTGCCGTAACCGCAAACAAAAACATTTTACTCCAAACACCATCTTGCGAGAAGCTCACCGCCGTTCGTCACTGCAATAACCGCGATATCTGGATTGTTTCTCACGATTGGAATTCGAACCAGTTCAGAACTTGGTTGATCACACCAACAGGAGTTAACACAACACCAGTTTTAAGTTCTGCAGGAACCGTGGTAACGGGCATCAACCAATCATCTTACGGACAATTGAAGTCGAATCCTGATGGAAACAAGCTCCTTGCATGCCACTACGGTTTTTCAACTGGAGGCACAAACCGCATGGAGCTTTTCGATTTTAACAATCAAACCGGAGTTGTTTCGAATGCTTTAACATTAGCCAACGATATTGGATTATATGGTGCAGAATTTTCTCCTAACGGTCGTGTAGTTTACGGTGCAACCAATGGAGGCACCTTGTTACAATATAATATCTGTGCAGCCAATACAGCAGCAATTACTGCTTCGAGATATGTTGTTGGTACACTTGGGCCATTTATTGGATCCTTGCAAATTGGTCCCGACGGTAAAATCTACGTTGCTCGAAACACAACATCTTTGTCGGTGATTAACAACCCAAACACACCTGGCGTTGGATGTGGCTTCGTGAATGCTGCCATCCCGCTTGCCGGAAGAATTTCCAGAATGGGTTTGCCGAACATGGCTTCGTTTTATGTTCGTCCCCAAATACAGCCATTTACTTACACAGCCAATTGTTTGAACGTTGGTTTTGTATCGCCATCGGTAACAGTTTCATCGAGCAGTTGCGCTGGAGCAGCCAATGCCATTCAATCGGTACTTTGGAATTTCGGAGATCCTGCTTCGGGCGCTTCGAATACATCCACAACATTAAACCCTTCGCATAGCTTTAGCGCGATTGGATCATACACCATTTCATTGGTGATGAATCTTGGTTGTTACAATGATACTTTAACACAAACAATAAACATCAGTGGCTTTAATGTAACTACAAGCACAACCAATGCTTCTTGTGGTTCATCGAACGGAACTGCTACAGTTACTCCAGCAGCGGCTGGCTCTTACACCTATTTGTGGAGCAATGGTCAAACTACCCAAACAGCAACTGGATTAGCCGCTGGATTATACTCGGTAACCGTAAATTCATCTACAGGATGTTCGTCAGTAGCAACTGCAACTGTTCTGTCTGCAGGCTCTATCGCACTTAACGTAAATCCGGTTTCAGCAACTTGTAACGGATTGGCAACAGGATCGGCAACAGCAGTAGGGTCTGGCGGATCAATGCCTTATACGTATGCATGGAGCAATGGAGCAACAGGATCGAGCGTGAGCGGATTATTGGCTGGAAGCTATTCAGTTACAGTTACTGATGCAGGTGGATGTTCAGCCACGCAATCATTCAGCATTTCGCAACCCACAGCTTTGACTGCAACGGTAACAACCGCGCCAATATCATGTGCTGGTGGTTTAGGATCTGCAAGTATTGTAGCTTCAGGCGGAACATCTCCATATACATACAGTTGGAGTTCAGGTGGATCGGGCACTTCTGCCACAGGATTAGCAAATGGAAGCTATACAGTTACAGTTACCGACAACCGTGGATGTACGGTAACAAGAAACTTTACGATCAGTCAACCTGCTGCATTTTCGGCAACTTTGAACCTTACACAAATTGCCTGTAATGGTGCAGCCAATGGACAAGCCAATTTAGCCTTAGTAGGAGGAACTGCGCCTTACACTTATCTGTGGTCGAATGGATCTACCGCTTCATCATTGTTGGCATTGACGCCGGGAGCGATAAGTGTAACAGTTACAGATGCTTCAGGGTGCACGTTATCTAGAAACGGAACAATCACACAACCTGCGGCTTTGGTTTCAACAGTGTCGGTGGTGCAACCTGGATGCACATCCCCGCAGGGAAATGCCTCAACAACAGTAACAGGAGGAACTGCGCCATATAATTATGCTTGGAGCAATGGTAGCGCGACTAATACGGCAGCCAATTTAAATTCGGGAAGCTATACTTTGTTAGTGACTGACAATAATGGATGTACCGACAATGATAATTTTACAATTAATTCGGCTTCTGTCGTTTCGTTGACTTTGAACGCAACCAATTTGAGTTGTTTTGGTGCAGCGAACGGAAGTGTTATTTCGACAGTTGTTGGAGGTGTTGCTCCAATATCTTACAGTTGGTCGAACGGAGCAACTACGAACCAGATCTCGTCATTGATTCCAGGTAACTATACCTTGACAATAACCGATGCATCAGGATGTTCTTCAACGGCTTCCGCCACAATTACTCAACCTGCTAGTATGACATTAACAGCTTCGGTTACTGAAGCAACTTGTGGCTCTCCAAATGGAAGTATTTCGGTGATTGTATCTGGTGGAACTGGTCCTTACGCATACAGCTGGAACACTTCGCCAGTTCAAACAACTACAGTAGCATCGAACTTAGCCGCTGGAGTGTATAGCTTAACAGTAACAGATGCAACAGGATGCAGTACGACATCCACATCCACAGTTAACAATACTGGATCATTAAGTTTATCAGCAACAGTTACCTCAAACGTTTCATGCTTTGGTGGAAATGATGGATCGGCAGTAGCATCAGCAAACGGTGGTACTGCGCCTTACCAATATTTTTGGACATCAGGTGGAAGCGGGAATTCATCAACAGGGATTTCTGCAGGAAACTACTCGGTAATGGTAGTTGATGGAGCAGGTTGTAATGCAGTGCAGGCATTTTCTATTACACAACCATCAGCCATAATTGCAACAGTTTCCTTAACTGCCATTTCTTGTTTTGGCGGAAATAATGGATCAGCGACAGTGAGTTCAACTGGCGGAGCAGGTTCATATACTTATTCATGGAGCAATGGAGCTTCTGGAGCAACTGCACCAAATTTGGTAGCAGGAAATTACACGGTTGTGCTCAACGACTTAAATAACTGTTCAGTAAATCGAATTGTTACGATCACACAACCAACAGAGGTTATTGTTAACCCGACGATTGTGCAGATAACCTGTGCAGGAACGAACAATGGGTCAATCGCTTTATCCGTTAACGGCGGACAAGCGCCATATACATGTTCTTGGAGCAATGGAGCAACGGGAACATCAATCACGAACCTAGCTGCTGGTGCATACACTTATACATTGCAGGATGCTTCTGGTTGTCAGAAAACTGCAACGCTTTTCATCACTGCACCATCAGCGCTTCAAGCGGTGGCAATTGCTAGTCCGGTGAGTTGCTTTAACTCTTCCGATGGATCTGTTGATCTAACGATTTCTGGTGGTAGTTCGCCTTACAGTGTGTTTTGGAGCAATTCAGTAACTACCGAAGATATCTCTTCAGCATCAGCTGGAAATTATGTTGCCAATATTACCGATAGTGCTGGATGTGTAGTTTCTACTAATGCTACAGTTACAGAGCCAGATTCAATTTCATTTACTTGGGCGGTTACACCTTCAGCATGCAATACATCAACAGGAACCTTATTGTTTTCGGCTAGCGGCGGACAAACGCCTTATCAGTTTTCATTGGATGCATCAGCTTTTCAGAACTCACCTTTCTTTGGAAGTTTAACTGCCGGCATGCATGAATTGGTGATTCGGGATGCGAACAACTGCGAATTGACTCGTTTTGTGAGTGTTCCATCTCCTGCAACAATTTCTGCTTCAATAATCAATGTTGCGAATGTGAGTTGCTTTGGTGGAAATGATGGTGAGGCGCAAGTTCAGGTAGCAGGTGGTACAGCTCCATTTCAAATTTCTTGGAGTTCTGAAGAGGCCACATATACTGCATCGATGTTGTCGGCAGGAGCTCAGTTTGTAACAATAACAGATGCTGCTGGTTGTACAATTACCGAAACATTTAACATCACGGAGCCTGCTCAAATTGCAACAGTATCATCCATTACAAATGTTGATTGTTATGGAGCAGCTACTGGAAGTGTGAGTCTGAGCCTCAGTGGTGGTACTGGTGCTTTATCGGCGCTTTGGGAAACCGGTGCAACTGGAAATCAGCTTATGGATGTTCCTACTGGACTATATACTGTTGACATTACAGATGCCAATGGGTGTTTGTTTTCAGATACCTTCAATGTTTCTCAGCCACAACAGCCCATTTTACTTCAAACTACTGTTACACCAGGCGATTGCGGCAACAGTGGAGGAACGATCACAGTTATCTCAACTGGGGGGACTGCACCATACACATACGATTGGGCCGAAGTGCCAAGTGTGAACAATCCGATTATTGGTAACCTAAGTCCCGGAACCTACAATCTAACAATTACCGATGCACAAGGATGCATTGAAAACACTTCGGCTACATTACAGAATTTTCCTCCAGTATTAGCTTCGGTTGATTCGGTTATTGATGCAACCTGTTATGGAGTTGGAGATGGCCGTGTATTTTTATCGGTAAGTGGAGGTACTGCGCCTTACAGTTATCAGTGGGGTCAAGGCATACAAACATCGCTTCCAGATAGTATGCCATCAGGAACCTATACCATGCAGGTTTTGGATGTAAATGGCTGTGCTGCTAACGTGAATTTCACTATCAACCAGCCACTTGCATTCATGCTAAATTCATCGGCAGAAAATCTTACGTGTAATGGATCAAATGATGGGCGTGTATTGTTGTCGATAAATGGAGGTACTCAACCATACAGTTTCAATTGGTCGAACGGAGTACAGACCATTTCAAACAACAACCTTCCTGCTGGAAACTATTCCTGCACAATTACCGATGTTAATGGATGTTCAACTTCTATTTCTGAGGTAGTTTTGGAACCTAGTCCGATCGAACTTTCGCTCGATATCGACCAACCTGGTTGTAACGGGAACAACAACGGAGCAATTACCTGCATTGTATCGGGAGGAACAGGATTGTATGCCTATCAATGGAGTAATGGATCGATTGCTCCTGGCATCGCAGGCTTAGCAGCTGGCTCGTATACTGTAAATGTGATTGATGAAAACGGATGTACGAAACAAATGACTGCCAATTTATCGTCGGACCCTGCATTTGATATTTACGTTGAAGGCGACACGGTTTTATGTATTGGTGAGCAAACCATTCTACAGGCATCTGCAGTAGGCTTGCACAATCAGTATAGTTTTGTTTGGGACCATGGTGTTTCGGGTGAAGCTATTGCTGCGAATCCTCAAGCAACAACTTTTTACACGGTAACAGTAACTGATTCTACTGGATGTTCAGGAAGTAAGTCGATTCTTGTTGAGGTGAATCCAATACCAAGTCTCGCTATTTCATCTTTAGACAGTGCCGGTTGTGCGCCATTTTGCACTAAGCTGTTAGCGGTATCATCTGCTTCAACATTTGCTTGGACACTTACTGATGGTCAAACATTCACCGATCAGGATATTCAACCTTGTTTCGAATTGCCAGGCATTTATGGCATTCAACTTTCGGCATCCGATTCAAATGGTTGTGTAACCTCAATGACATGGTCAGAAACCATCGAAGTATTCCCAACACCTATTGCAGGTTTTGCTGCTAATCCAATGGAAGCTTCCCTTGATAATCCATTGATTACATTCCAAAATCAAAGCATTGGAGCTACAAATTATTCATATCATTTTGGCGATCCTTCGCAAAGTTATGTGATGAGTCCTGATGCAATGTTTGCCTACCAAGACACAGGATATTTTGAAGTTACACTTCAAGTGACTAGTGCCAAAGGATGTTTTGATGAAGCCATTCAAACAATTCACATTGGAGGATTCACGGCCTTTTATATTCCACGAGCATTCACGCCAAATGACGATGGTTTAAATGATATTTTCTTACCTAAGGCTACAGGTCTATCGCCTGAAGGTTTCGAAATGCAGATTTACGATCGATGGGGAGAATTGATCTTTAGTTCAAACGATTGGGACAAAGGTTGGGATGGTACCATAAACGGAAAGCCAGTTCCACTAGACCAATATGTTTGCAAGGTTCGTTATTTCGATAAGATCGGGAACCAAAACGACCATATCGGTTCAGTTGTAGTTGCAGAATAGAAAGAAGGTGGCAGCCTGAGTTTTTTGGGTTGCTGTTTTTCAGAGTGCTAGTTTTGTTCTTGATTTCAGTGGGCGGCAATGATCGGAAAACGTGAAGTTTAAAATAGAATTTCCTATTGAAGTTGATCAAGGCATTTTGGTTGAAAATGGCAAAATCTGTTTAATGAAAAATCAAGTTTGTTGAGGTTTTTTAAGTGGCAATAATTCAATAAATTAATAACGAAAATTTTTACTTTTTCCGGGGGCCTCCAACCTCCTCCCCAGGACGAAGTAAAATAATTATTACCAATTAAGCCGTATCTAACCGATTATAACCGTTTAATTATTTAGGTTTGAATTGCACTGATTATCAGTATTTTATTTATGTTGATTGTTGGTTAAAATCATCATGTTGTTTTTTATTTTTGCAGTTTCCATAAAACCAGTGAGTTACAAAAGGTTATTTGAAAGTTATAAAATTAGCGCACAGAATTCCAGTTTAATTGATAGAAAACCAATGCTTTATAGATAGTTACTTTCAAATTTATTGTTTCGTGTATTGCTGTGAATTTCTATAAAGTTAACTTTCATCAGCATTTTCAATTTCCCATCTCAAAAAACTTTATTTGATTTGTTCTAATCTGAAAGACGATTTAGAACATCATCCATGAATCAGCCCGTTACCTTTCAAACACGCATTTTACAAGGCGATACATCCCTTTCACTCCATTTCATTGAAGTACCCATTGATGTTGCAGAATCTCTTTTTGAAAAATTCCCTGGCAGAGCACTGGTAACAATTCACGGTGCTACTTTTCATGGTGGCGTGCTCCGAAGAAAGGATGGGTATTATCTCATTCAAATGGGGAAGGCAATCCTAAAGAAGATAAAGGCCAGCTTCCAAGATCTTGTTGAGGTAAAGATTGAAAAAGATAACACAACATACGGCTACGAATTGCCTGAAGAAATGGAAGCTCTGCTCGAACAAGATGAAGACGGTCGGGAAACTTGGAAAGCACTAAATCCCGGTATGAAACGCAGTTTACTTCATTATGTGAATTCAGCAAAGTCGATTGATGTAAGAATCAAAAGGTCAATCCTCATCCTTAAACGGGCCGAAGAAATTCAAGCTGAACGAAGAAAAAAAGCAAATGATCCATCTCTGTTTGATGAATTGAACAAGAGCATCGAGAATTTCTCAGAATTACAGTTATTTTTACCCCATGAATTTTGTAGAAGAATTGCGCTGGAGAGGACTTCTCCACGACATGATCCCAGGCACCGAAGAACTCCTTTCGAAAGAAAAAGTTGCAGCATATATTGGTTTTGATCCTACCGCCGAATCGCTCCATATTGGTTCGATGGTGCAGATTATCCTGTTGATGCACCTTCAGCGTCACGGCCACACGCCAATCGCACTAGTAGGTGGTGCAACCGGAATGATCGGCGACCCATCTTTTAAATCTGAAGAGCGCAAAATGCTCAGCGAAGAAAGCCTCCAGAAAAATGTTGCAGGAATCGAAGGCCAACTTCGCAAATTCATCGACTTCGATAAAGGGGCGGAGCTGGTAAACAACTACGACTGGTTCAAGGATTTTTCAATGCTCGGATTTCTTCGTGAAGTAGGTAAGCACATCAGCGTAAATTATATGATGGCGAAAGACTCTGTGAAGAAACGTCTCGAAACTGGAATCTCATTTACCGAATTTAGCTACCAACTCATTCAAGGGTACGATTTCTATTGGCTGTGGAAAAATAAGAATGCTAAACTCCAACTTGGTGGCTCCGACCAATGGGGAAATATTGTTACCGGTACCGAACTAATTCGTCGAATTGCTGGAGGAGAAGCATTTGCATTAACAGTTCCACTTGTAACAAAAGCCGATGGATCTAAATTTGGCAAAACCGAGCAAGGAAATGTCTGGCTCGACGCGAAACTCACAATTCCATATCAATTCTACCAATTTTGGCTCAATACGTCTGATGAAGACGCCGAGAAATACATCAAGATTTTTACGTTCCTAGATCAAGCAACCATCGAAGCATTGATCGAAGAACATCGAGTGAATCCAGCAGCGCGGAATTTGCAAAAACGCCTCGGACAAGAAATTACTGTTCTCGTTCATGGTGAGGAGGAATATCAAGCAGCTATTGCAGCTACCGCGATTTTGTTCGGCAGCGGAACCCGAGAACAACTCGAAGCAATGAGCGAAAATACCTTGCTTCAAGTGTTCGAAAGCGTTCCTCGGTTTTCTGTAGATCTAAATTTACTCAAGGCTGGCGTGAATATTCTCGATTTATTGGCTGTAAACACCCAGGTATTTGAATCGAAAGGCGATGCAAGAAAAATGATCCAGCAAAATGCACTATCTATCAATAAAGAAAAATATGCAGATGCTGCCGGAATGCTTACAGAATCAGCCTTAATCGCTCAGAAATACATGCTCATTCAAAAAGGGAAAAAGAATTATTATTTAATTAATTTCTCTTAAATCATGCGCATTATCGACACCATTCCACATCCTCAACTGAAGATTTCCATTTTTCAGATGAACGGAAAATACCTGGTGAAATTCGAAGCCGGCTCATACGAACAAACCTATAAAATCAACGAATCAGAGGTTTCCGGATTGGTTGGACTAAAAGAAAAAGTGAACGACGAATTTCTCGTTGAGGTAGCAGCCGCTTTTCGCATCATGCACGCCGCAAATCCTTGGAAAGAGTAGGAGAGGCCACAATTTTTAATTGGGTTTAGTTCACTTTATTTGGGCGGCATTTCGCGCTTTCCGCTTGTAGTCCCTCCGGGCGCTACCCGCTGCAATCGCGGCCGCAGGCATCCGATTCAAGTGAGATTTTTCGTGAATTGAACACTTCAAGTAAACTCATACAGTCATTTTACGAGTACTATTTTATACCTTCGAATCGCCTTCGAGTAATTTCTATGTTTCCAACTTTACGAATCTGCTTCATAACATTCATAGCACTCATTCAGCTATGCGGTTTAGTACAAGCGCAAAGCGATTTTCAATTGATTGGTAACGGAGGGCAAGCCGCTTTAGGAAACAATTGCTTTCGTCTCACACAGGCCCAAAATACAGCCTATGGAGCTGTTTGGTATCGCTGGCAAGCTGATCTAAATCAGGATTTTGACCTTACCGCCGACCTTAACTTTGGCACCAACGACTTTGGAGCTGATGGTATCGTTTTCGCATTTCAGAATCTTTGCACCAATGTAGGTTCAACCGGAGGTGGAATGGGCATTGAAGGGGTGAATCCTTCACTTTTCATCGAATTTGATACATTTCTTAATCCCGACAATGGCGATTTACCAGATGATCATATTGGGATTTTAAGTGATGGTGTTTTGCTTCACACCGGACCAACTTCTCTATCAGCACCAGTGTGCGCACTTCCAAATTGCGGTGACATTGAAAATGGTACGAGCTATAACGTTCGCATTTTTTGGCAAGCCGCATTACAAACCTTGGATGTTTATTTTAATGGAGCACTCCGCACTTCCTACACAGGCGATGTGATTAATTCAATTTTCGCTGGTAATTCAATGGTATACTGGGGGTTTACTTCAGCAACAGGAGGTTTCAACAATAGCCATACTGTTTGTATTACCAATTTTACCGATAACCAAATTCAACCTTCAGATACCACCTGGTGCGCCAATCAAAACATCACTTTCAGTGTAGGCAATCCAATCACAACCGTTACCTATCAATGGCAAGTTAGTACCAACGGTGGCGCAACCTTTAGTAATGTAACCAATTCAGCAATTTACTCAGGAAGTACCACGCCAACACTAAATTTAACCAATTCACCAAGCAGCGTTATTGGGAATTTGTATCAAGTGGTAATTTCTGGTTGTGGCGGACAGTTTATCAGCGACCCAGCAGCGATTATTGCCGGACTTTTGGTCTCCATCACACAGCAACCAACCAATCAGGAATTGTGCGAGAATGATCCAGCCACCCTAAGTGTAACTTCCCCAGCAGCCACAAATTACCAATGGCAAGAATTCATCGCTGGTGCTTGGGTAAACTTAACAGATGATGCTGCTCAAGGAATCTCAGGAACTCAAACATCCAATTTAAACCTAATCGGAGCAGCAACAGCTGCAGGAACCCGTGAATATCGGTGCCTGCTGTGGGCAGATTGCAGCGCTGAAATAATCAGCAACCAAGTAACCATCAACCACAATCCAGTCCCTTCAATCCAAAATCAGCCAATAAATCAATCTGTTTGCCTTGGAACCAATACATCATTCAGTATAAATGCTTCTGGCCCTGGTTTGACGTATCAATGGCAGATGAGCAACGATGG
>CAMCXT010000046.1 GCA_945883545.1 Chitinophaga pinensis
GGGAAGCTTCCCCAACGAAAAAACTGGAATAAATGCAAAAAATCTTGTGCACATCAAGTTCTCAATAATCGAGTAAACGACCCAGTATTCAACTAAAAAGTGCAAAGTGATCGACTCATTAAAATGCACAAAATGATGAAGGCCTTGATAAATAAAGAAATCTTAGCAGTAAATGATTTGAGAAATTGTATGGATGAGATTTTTTCAATACATAATCGAAGCTTAAGATAATGAGCTACATTATAAATAAAGTTCAGTATAATTCACCATGATTTCAGCAGACATATTTCGAGCAATAGCCATGCAATTTCCGCAAGTAAAGGAAGCACCTCATTCTGAAATTACTTCGTTTCACATCAAGAAAAAGATATTCGCCACACTAAATCAAAAAGAGAATAGAGCGACCATTAAGCTCACCGAATCAGATCAATATGCATTTAGCGCCTTCGACAAATCAGTCATTTATCCTGTGCCAAACAAATGGGGTAAACATGGATGGACGCACATTAACCTATTGAAGATTAATGAGGAAATTCTTCAAGATGCATTACTAACATCTTATTGCACAGTTGCGCCACCAAAATTGGCAGCTGAAGTGATGAATAACCTAAACAGCTTGCTCTAAAGCCAATCAAATTTTTCAATTGACCGAACGGTAATAAATACGGCAGCCGAAAGAATCGGTTTTCTTCAATTTAACCTCTTTACACACAAGTAAAGAAGATACCGCTTCACAGATAAATTTCTGATGCAGCACAATTATCGAAAGATTAAAAGTTGCTTTAACTCACCTCCGATCTAGGATGAAAATTAAGGTTTAATTCCTCAGAAATTTTCTTCAATCATCCCAAAAGCAAAACCACCGGCCTCTTCAGGCATCATCTCAGCGATGTTCCAACGAACAAAACTTGCCAGAGTGCGAACAACTTCGTGTCGAGGCATCTTCGAAAATCTTACCGCCTGATTCAATGTGAGCCACTTTTTGTCGTTAAATGCAGAAATCAACTTTTGTTCTTTGGTTGAATAAACCGATGGTCGATGATTGCTTTCGTTCATTCTCCACAATTCCAAATGAATCAAGGAAGCAAGTCTATTCGATGCACCATATCGAACCCAAGCTTTCCAATTACCCGGTTCTGTTTCGGCAAGAACAGGTTTATTGGATGCAGGTTTAATCACCGATTCAAGCACCATTTTTCCCTGTATATCATGACGCCTATTCTCCAATTTTATAGGAGGATTGCAATAGATAGTTGCCGCAGCATCCAAAACATACAATTCTTCCTCAAGTCGGATGCCTGCAACACTGCCGTTGTCTTTTACACCAACCAACAATGTTCCTCCATCTGTATTCGCAAAAGCAGAAAGTGTAGCCGCAATTCTTCGTGCGGAATTCAATTCGAATTTGAATTCAACAGTCTGACTTTCGCCTTGAATAAGTTTTAATTGGATCGATTGCATCTGGATGGGCACAAAGAAAAGAATACCCAATCAATTACCAAGAAATCTCACCGAAGTAGGTTACGAACAAGTATGTTAAAATATCTGTCAGAAACTCTGCTAATGATCCCGCATCAATCGGACTTTACCAACGTAAATTTGGCTTGTGCTTCAAAAATTATCTATCCGAAATTTTGCTCTAATTCGAGAAATCGATCTAGACTTCAGGAGAGGGTTTACCATCATCACAGGAGAAACCGGAGCTGGAAAATCTATCCTTTTAGGTGCAATTCATTTGATTCTTGGAGATCGAGCTGAAACATCTGTGCTCAAAGATGCAGATCAAAAATGTATCATAGAAGCCCGATT
Organism: Chitinophaga pinensis; assembly: GCA_945883545.1. GTDB lineage: Bacteria > Bacteroidota > Bacteroidia > M30B66 > M30B66 > CAMCXT01. Next base: position 1,810 of record CAMCXT010000046.1, read on the forward strand.
CAACATCAAAGGTTATGATTTAAAAAGTTTCTTCCTCGAAAATGATCTAGATGAAGAAGCAGAGTGCATTGTAAGAAGAGAAATTAGTCAGTCGGGAAAGTCCAGATCATTTATCAACGATACTCCAGTCAATCTCCAACAACTAAAAACACTTGGAGCGGCGCTAATAGATATTCATTCTCAACACGATACACTTCTGCTCAACAATGCAGCTTTTAGAATTCAGCTAATTGATGGACCAGCAGGTTGTATAAAGTTGCGAAACCGCTATGCGGATGTTTATCAAAGTTGGAAAAAGAAGGAGCAGTTGTTAAGGCAACTAATTGAGCAGGAAGCAAGGATATCTCAAGAGAAAGACTATCTTTCTTTTCAGTTGAATGAACTACTTGAAGCCAATCTTCAATCTGGAGAATTGCAAACTGCAGAAGATGATTTTCAAACGCTAAGTCATGCATCCGAAATAAGAATTCATCTTGAACATGCGATTGAAATTACAGAGTCTGAATCAGATGGAATTATTGTTTTAATCAACAAGTTAAACCAATCCCTCAAACAAGCTGCTAGATTTAACTCTGGAACCGAGCAACTGCTCAATAGAGCACAATCGATAGCTCTAGAGTTTAAAGATCTTGCATTTGAAATCAATCGGGAGAACGATAAATGTGAGTCTGATCCACAAAAACTTGAAGAACTCAGTAGACGAATTGATACGATCAATAGATTGATTCAAAAGCATCGGGTTTCTTCAGATGAGGAACTAATCATTCTTCAAAACCAACTTGAAACCAGGTTAGCAGAAGCGGATAGCTTATCGTCTAAAATTGAAGAACAACAAGCAACTGTTGATGCTGAAATGACTCAATTGAGGCAATTGGCTTCTGAATTACACACCAAGCGCGCTGAAATAGCTGGAACGCTTGAAGTGCAGCTGATTGAATTGTTGAGCACATTGGGAATGCCATCATCCTCCATCAAAATTGAAGTCATTGAAAAAGAGCAGTTCGATATCAATGGGAAGAATGATATTCGTATTCTTTTCAGTGCCAACAAGGGTTCAGCACCTGCCGAAATTTCAAAGGTTGCTTCAGGAGGTGAATTGTCGCGTTTGATGCTATGTCTAAAGAAAATCATGGCTTCATCTGTAGCACTTCCAACCATTATTTTTGATGAGATCGATACAGGTGTATCAGGCGCAATTGCCGATGGAATGGGGGAGATGCTCCACGAAATGGGCAAGGATATGCAAGTGATCTCAATTACGCATCTTCCTCAAATCGCTTCCAAAGGCTCTGACCATCTAAAGGTTCAAAAATCGGGCGACGAAAACGCAACCGAGACTCGAATCAGCCGGCTCACAAAAGAGCAACGAATCGACGAAATTGCAGGAATGCTCAGCGGAAAAAATCTCTCCGATGCAGCAAGATCTAATGCAAAAGCACTTCTAAAAATCAAGGACTAAAGATTTGTCTAAATTTACCACACCAATAAGCTAAACATGACACAGTTGTTAAAAGGAAAAAGAGGGATTATTTTCGGAGCACTTGATGAGCAAAGTATTGCTTGGAAAGTAGCTGAATGTGCCGCTGAAGAAGGTGCAAGCTTCGTTTTAACCAATGCACCAATTGCTATGCGCATGGGTGAAATAAACAAGTTGGCCGAAAAATGTAATGCCCAAATCATTCCTGCAGATGCTACTTCTGATGAAGATTTAACAAAGCTTTTTTCTTCTGCCACCGAAATTCTTGGTGGGAAAATAGATTTTGTACTTCATTCAATCGGAATGTCGCCAAACGTTAGAAAGGCAAGACCTTACACCGATTTGAATTATGATTTCTTCCATAAAACAATAGATGTTTCTGCAATGTCGTTACACCGTGTACTTCAAGCAGCATACAAGCTCGATGCATTAAACGATTGGGCTTCAGTTGTTGCTTTAAGTTATATAGCAGCACAAAGAACTTTCCCAGATTACAGCGATATGGCTGAAGCAAAAGCAATGCTCGAATCGGTTGCTCGAAGCTTCGGATTCCATTATGGAAAAGCCAAGAAAGTTCGCGTGAATACGATTTCACAATCTCCAACTTGGACAACAGCAGGGAGTGGTGTACCAGGATTCAAAGAATTTTATGACTACGCCGATAGCATGTCACCTCTAGGAAATGCTAGTGCAGTTGATTGTGCAAATTACTGCTTATCGCTTTTCTCAGATTATACGAAAATGGTTACCATGCAAAATCTATTTCATGATGGAGGCTTCTCTAACATGGGAATAAATGCTGCCATGGTAGCTGCTCAAACCGAAAAATAATGAAGCGCTGTTCCTTTGGTATTTCTGTATTTCTCTTCTCCGCTTTGATGCTTTCAAATACTGTGGCATCTGCTCAGGATGAAGATAAGCCAGTGGAACAGCGCAAACTTCCGTTCACAGTTCGAATGGATGGTGGAATTAGTTTCATTAACAGCCCGAAAGCCCTGAAAGATAACTTCTACAGCGTTGGTGATGTGAACCTAACTCCAATGGTTGGTATTTATAAAGGTTTTAAACTTGGCGTTCATTTGCGTTACAGCGGTTTTCAAGTGTCTAGAAATGCTTCAAATTTTAATGATGAAGTCATAATCGACAATGTTGTTATTTATCAACCGATCCGAACCACTCATAATATGTATTCGGCGAGTTTAGCATTAACCTACGACCGTTGGATAAGTGAATATTCACTTTTCAGTTTCAACTTGTCAAGAGGGAAGTCATTGGTTAGATACAATAAAATCAGGAAAGTCGATATTCCTCCAAAGCCTGAAGATTACAATTACACTGATGATGTAATGGATGCTTCAATTGCTTTTCAGTACTTTTTTGAAGACCACTTAGGCATGTCGATTAAATTCGGATACGCTCATCTATTTGCTCCATTTCGGCCTGAAACTATTGCACTTGATGGTGGAGCTATTTCTTATGAATCGGCCGACTTGAAAGGGGAGATCGGTTACTTCAATGTTGGACTTGGATTTACTTGGTCGCTGAAAAGAATAGACTGAAGACTAAACCGAATTTAAACTAAAAATCCCCCTTGAATTTCTTCTTGGGGGATTTTTCATTTTATGTAAGGATGATTATTCCGATTCTGCCTGATCTTCAGACTTTTTCTTCTTCTTTCCTTTAACAATCTTCACAACGATCTCTTTCTTTTCGTCGTCGAAGGCTAGGTTGATACTGTCGCCTTCTTGAAGATTTGCACTGATAATATGTTCCGCCAATGGATCCTCAACATACTTCTGGATAGCACGCTTCAATGGACGAGCTCCAAAATTAGCATCGAAACCTTTGTCAACGATATATTCACGAGCACTGTCCTCAAGCTTGATTTTATAGCCCATGTTTTCGATGCGCTTGTAAAGTTGAGCTAACTCGATATCAATGATGTTATTGATGTTTTCCTTAGAAAGTGAATTGAACATAATTACATCATCCACACGGTTCAAGAATTCTGGTGCAAATGCTTTTTTCAAGGCACTTTCAATTACACCTTTTTCGTGATCTGAAGCCGATGCAACCTTCGCACCAGTAGAGAAACCAACACCTTGACCGAAGTCTTTCAATTGACGAGATCCAATATTGGAAGTCATAATGATGATAGCATTCTTGAAATCGATTTTGCGCCCCAAACTATCAGTCAATTGTCCATCATCTAAAACTTGAAGTAACAAATTGAATACATCAGGATGAGCTTTCTCAATTTCATCTAGAAGGATAACGGAATAAGGTTTTCTACGAACTTTTTCAGTAAGCTGACCACCTTCTTCATAACCTACATATCCTGGAGGGGCTCCAATCAATCTGCTCACAGCAAATTTCTCCATGTATTCGCTCATGTCAATTCTAATCAAAGCATCATCACTGTCGAACAGATACTTAGATAGGATTTTTGCCAATTGTGTTTTACCAACACCGGTAGGGCCAAGGAAAATGAATGAACCAATCGGACGATTTGGATCTTTAAGTCCAGCGCGATTTCTTTGGATAGCTTTCACCACTTTGCGGATCGCATCGTCTTGACCTATTACTTTGCCTTGGATCTCATCGTACATTTTAACTAAGCGTGAGCTCTCATTTTGTGCAATTCGCTGAGTTGGCACACCAGTCATCATGGCTACAACTTCGGCTACATTGTCTTCAGTAACAGTTTGACGGTTATTTCTGGTTTCTTCTTCCCAAGCCTTCTTCGCAGCATCAAGTTGTTCGATGAGTTGCTTTTCTTTATCACGTAAACGTGCAGCTTCCTCATACTTCTGACTTTTAACCACTTGGATCTTTTCAGCTTTTATCTCCTCAATTTTTGCTTCAATATCAAGAATGGTTTGAGGCACATGTATATTGGTAATATGCACTCGGGAACCTGCTTCATCTAATGCGTCAATCGCTTTATCAGGAAGATGTCGATCTGAAACATAGCGCTGGGTTAAAGTAACGCATGCCTTTAAAGCTTCAGGTGTATAAATCACATTATGGTGATCCTCATACTTGGATTTGATGTTATTGAGGATTTGGAAAGTTTCCTCTTCCGAAGTTGGATCAACAATAACCTTCTGGAATCGACGCTCAAGAGCTCCATCTTTTTCTATGTACTGGCGGTATTCGTCTAATGTAGTTGCACCGATGCATTGAATTTCTCCACGTGCTAAGGCTGGCTTAAACATATTCGAAGCATCGAGTGAGCCGCTTGCTCCTCCAGCTCCAACGATTGTATGGATTTCATCGATGAAAAGAATTACATCCGGCGATTTTTCTAGTTCATTCAAAACAGCCTTCATTCGTTCTTCGAACTGACCACGATACTTTGTACCTGCTACCAAAGAAGCCAAATCCAAAGTGATTACTCGTTTGTCGAAAAGAACACGCGATACTTTTTTCTGAACGATTCGAAGTGCAAGACCTTCTGCAATTGCAGATTTACCAACGCCTGGTTCACCAATTAAAATAGGGTTGTTCTTTTTTCTGCGGGAAAGAATTTGCGACACACGTTCGATTTCTTTCTCACGGCCAACAATCGGATCAAGTTTTCCTTCATCAGCAGCTTTGGTTAAGTCGCGGCCGAAATTATCTAAAACAGGTGTTTTGGATTTAGAATCTGAAACTTTCTTGGTTCCGCCGCTGCCTCCAAATGTTCCACCATCGTCGTCATTGTCGTCGTCGAGTGGATTATTTGAAGCCTGTGCACGAGGTTCTTCGGTTAACAAATTTTTCAATTCATCGCGAACAGTTCCGTAATCAACTTGGTAACGTTCCAATGTTTTGGTCACGATATTTTCTTCATCCTTTAATATAGCAAGTAGAAGATGTTCGGTACCAATTAATGTTGTTTTGAATAATCTAGCCTCAAGGTAAGTAACCTTTAATGCTTTCTCTGCCTGCTTCACCAAAGGAATTTGGTTTAGATTTAGAGACTTGCCTGAAGAAACTTTAATTGAAGATTCGATCGTTTTTCTCAGTTCTGAGATATCAACCTTCAGATTCTTTAGGATTTTAATTGCCATGCCTTCACCTTCACGGATGATTCCGAGAAGTAGGTGTTCAACACCCATATAGTCATGGCCTAATCTTAGTGCTTCCTCTCTGCTGTAGGAAATCACGTCTTTAACTCGCGGTGAAAATCTCGCTTCCATGTGGTGGTTTGGTTAGGCGTCAGGATTTCTCAAATATAGAAAAAGTCCTTCAGCGTGGTGCATACAAAAATATCGGACTGTCGATCCGTGAATCCTCAATCGATTGTTAATTTCAAACAGAATTTTGTTAATACTCATTGGCTGCATTTAAGTACATCGAAATGGTTTTAATTATCTTCGCTGCTTGATTTTGATAACAGCTTAACAACAATCGTGCATCAACGGTTCAAATGAATTTATGGCAGACGGAGAAAAGATCATACCGATCAATATAGAAGAAGAAATGAAAACGGCTTACATCGATTATTCGATGTCGGTCATTGTGTCACGTGCACTCCCTGATGTGCGAGACGGCTTAAAGCCAGTTCACAGAAGGGTGCTCTTCGGAATGCAAGAGCTCGGTGTATTGTCGAACAGAGCACACAAAAAATCAGCAAGGATCGTTGGAGAAGTTCTCGGTAAATATCACCCACATGGTGACTCTTCCGTTTATGACACTATGGTTCGTATGGCCCAAGAGTGGTCTTTGCGATATCCTTTAGTAGACGGCCAAGGTAACTTTGGTTCTGTAGATGGCGATAGCCCTGCAGCGATGCGTTACACTGAAGCGCGTTTAAAGAAAATTGCAGAGGAAATGTTGGCAGATATCGATAAGAATACTGTTGATTTCCGTCTCAACTTTGATGATTCATTAGAAGAACCGACAGTACTTCCTTCGAAAATTCCGAATCTCCTTATTAATGGAGCTTCAGGAATTGCAGTTGGGATGGCTACCAATATGCCTCCACACCATTTAGGTGAAGTAATCGACGGCACGATTGCATATATTGAAAACAGAGAGATTACCCTAGCTGAAATTATTCAACATGTAAAAGCGCCAGATTTTCCAACTGGAGGTATCATTTACGGTTACGAAGGTGTTAGAGAAGCTTTAGAAACTGGTCGTGGACGTGTAGTAATGCGTGCTCGTACAGAAATTGAACAAGTTGAAAATGGCCGCGAAAGGATCATCGTTACTGAGATCCCATACATGGTCAACAAAGCCGAAATGATTCGCAAGACGGCTGAGCTCATCAACGACAAGAAACTGGAAGGAATTTCAGATCTACGTGATGAATCAGACCGTGATGGTATGCGAATCGTTTACGAGCTAAAGCGCGATGCCATTACCAATGTTGTTTTAAACAATCTGTTTAAATATACTCAGCTACAATCTTCATTTTCAGTCAATAATATTTGTCTTGTAAATGGTCGTCCTGAGTTGTTGAATGTAAAACAACTAATTTCTGCATTCGTAGATCATCGTCATGATGTGGTTGTTCGTAGAACGAAATTCGATCTTGAACAAGCTGAGAAAAGAGCACATATCCTTGAGGGTTTCCTGATTGCACTTGATAATCTTGATGCAATTATCACCCTCATTCGTGCTAGCAGAACACCTGATGATGCGCGCGAAGGATTGATGGAATCTTTCGGTTTGTCTGAAATCCAATCAAGAGCCATCTTGAATCTTACCCTTCAGCGTTTAACCGGACTCGAAAGAGATAAAATCCGCGATGAATATGCAGAGTTGATGAAGACCATCGATTATTTAAAATCGATCCTGGCTGATGAAGGTTTGAGAATGCAGATCATCAAAGATGAATTGATCGAAATCAAAGAAAAGTATTCTGATCAGCGTCGTACTCATATAGTATATGATGCCGATGATCAAAGAATCGAAGATTTGATCGCTGATGAGCCATGTGTAATCACCGTATCACACATGGGATATATTAAGCGTACCAACTTAAATGAGTACCGTACTCAAAAACGTGGAGGAAAAGGATCACTTGGTTCTAATACCCGTGATGAAGATTTCTTAGAGCATTTGTTTACTGCAACAACGCACAATTATCTGTTGTTCTTTACGCAAAATGGTCGTTGTTTCTGGATGCGTGCTTTCGAAGTTCCTGAAGGATCAAAAACATCGAAAGGAAGAGCGATTCAGAACTTGATCAATATACCACCGGATGATAAAGTTGTGGCATACGTTAATGTAACAAGTCTTTCAGACGAGGAATACATCAACAACAATTTCATTATCATGTGCACCAACAAGGGAACAATCAAAAAGACCTCCCTTGAAGCATATAGCCGTCCAAGAACAAACGGTATCAATGCAATCACTGTTCGTGATGGTGAAATGTTGCTTGAAGCAAAATTGACCAATGGTACATCAGAAATCATGATGGCACTAAAATCAGGTCGTGCAATTCGTTTCCCTGAAGCTAAGGTTCGTCCAATGGGAAGAAATGCTTCTGGTGTTCGTGGCGTTACACTTGCCGACGACAATGATGCTGTAGTAGGAATGGTTTGTGCTGAAACAACCAGCACTCAAGTTCTTGTAGTGTCTGAAAACGGATATGGTAAACGTTCAGAAATTGAAGAATACAGAATCACTAACCGTGGAGGAAAAGGTGTTAAAACCATCAACGTTACTGAAAAAACCGGTTATCTAATCGCCATCCTAGGCGTGAAAGATGAAGATGATTTGATGATCATCACCCGCGGTGGAATCACGATCAGAACTCCTATAGAGGATCTTCGTGTTCAAGGTCGCGCAACGCAAGGGGTTCGACTCATCAACTTAAAAGGCACCCAATCAATTGCTGCTGTAACCTGTGTAGAGAAAGAAGAAGAAATTGAAGAGGAGATTGATGGCACAGAATTAGAGCAGGGCGGAGAAGGAGCATCACCTGAAACAGAACCAACTAACGAATAAGGCTTAACGATGAAAAACAGAATCATGCTGTCGCTGATGCTGCTTAGCAGTACATTCCTGACAGCGCAACAATCTAAAGTTGTGAGTGCTATTAACGCGCTGGGTTATTATCAAAAAGATAAAACAGACATTGAAAGCATCCAAAAAGCAAAAGGTTTCATTGATGAAGCCAGCCAAACAGAAAGTACTGCAGGCAAACCAAAAACATGGTGGGTGAGGGGTAACGTATATTTGAGCTATTTTGAAAGCAAAAATGCTGATTTAATTCAGCAAGCAGGAGGGAACCCTCTGGTTATTGCAGCTGAATCATATGAAAAAGCGTACACTTTGGACGCGAAGTATGAAAATGCAGATGAGTGCTACCAAAAAGCAATTATTGCTTACAAAAACCTTGGTATCATTGCGTTTAATGAGAAAAACTTCGCTGGTGCAGCTGAACTTTTTGAGAGGGTAGTTCTTTTGTCATCAAAAAAGGGAACGCCCGACAAAGACGGGATCACCAATACTGCTGTAGCAGCAATGAATGCTGGGAATTACGACAAAGCCATCGAGTATTACTCAAAAAACCTAGCAAATGATTCTACAGGCTCAATTTATGGTCAAATCTACAAAGCGCAATTGGCAAAAGGAGATAGCGCAGCTGGAATGAATACTTTGAAAGAAGGACGTTCTAAATTCCCAAGAAATCAAGCACTTCTTACTGAGAATTTGAATTATTTGTTCAGAACCAAGCAAAATGCAGAAGCGGAAAGCTTGCTAAAACTGGCTATTGAAAATGATCCGACAAACCACACACTTTATTTGGCTGCTGGATCAACTTATGAAAGCCTAAATAGAATGGATGAAGCCATTGCTGCTTACAAGAAAGCCATTGAAATTAAACCTGAAGCTTGGCAAGCATATTACAACTTGGGAGCTTATTATAATAACGAAGGCAAAAAGCTCCAAGATGCTGCGAACAATGAAAAAGACAACAAGAAGTACGAAGCAGGAATCAAAGCTGCTGATGCACAACTTGCCATTGCACTCGAATATCTTGAGAAAGCCAAAGAACTTACTGAAAAAGGTTCTGAAGATCGCATGGATATCTTGAAAGCCTTGAAACAACTTTATGTAAGAATGAATCTTACAGAGAAGTTTGAAGCTGTTAAAAAAGAAATGCAGCCATAAAGCGCTTCAATAGAAATTTAAAATCCTGGTCTTATCGACCGGGATTTTTTTTGCTCTAGATTCTGATGGAAATGTTCAAGCAGTGTTTGTTTCTTGAGATCTTTAAATGGTCAACAGGTTAGTACAGTCTCTTTAAATCGTTTTATTCTATTTAACATAATATTAATTATAGGTCAAATGAATATGGAAGTATAGCAGGCCTGATTGCTGTTTCATTGTTTTAAGTTCAAATCCACATCTCAAAATCTAGACGATAAAATCGAGTTCACTTGCTCAAGAGATCAACCATGGAAAATTTTACATGATGCATTCATTGTTTCACTTCAAAATTTTATGAAAAGTTTTCCGATGCATTTCCTTGATGCGATTCTTTCGTTTCTTTTGTTGAATGAAAACCATCCTTCAAATTTCCGCTTGGCTTCTCATGGCATCCGCCAGTCTTTGGGCCCAGAAACCGTCCAAAAATGCAGTTGCTAAACCGGTCGAAAATCCCGCTTATCAATCATTACAATTCAGATCAATCGGACCGGCTGTTGCATCCGGACGTGTTGGCGATATTGCTGTAGATCCTACGAATCCATCTGTTTGGTATATCGCAGCCGCTTCGGGTGGAATTTGGAAAACGTCCAATTCAGGCACAACTTTTCAGCCCATTTTCGATGGCCAAGGCTCCTATTCAATTGGTTGCTTAACGATCGATCCCAACAACCACAATACCATTTGGGCAGGCACTGGCGAAAACAACAACCAGCGCTCAGTGGCTTATGGAGATGGTGTTTACAAATCTGAAGACGGCGGCCAAACTTGGAAAAACATGGGTTTGTCAAAGTCTGAACACATTGGGAAAATCATCATCGATCCTAGAAATTCCAACATAATATATGTAGCAGCTTATGGCCCACTTTGGTCGGCTGGTGGTGAGCGTGGAATCTACAAATCGATTGATGGTGGTAAAACTTGGGCATTGAGCCTCAATGTTTCAGAAAATACGGGCTTCAACGAAGTGCATTTCATGCCTGGAAACCCTGAAATTATCTATGCAGCCGCACATCAGCGTCGTCGCCACGAATGGACATACATTTCAGGTGGTCCTGAATCTGCCGTTTACCGCAGCTTGGATGGTGGAAAAACTTGGGATAAACTTAGCAATGGACTTCCTTCTGGAGATGTTGGACGAATTGGTTTGGCTGTAACGAATGCTGATCCAGATAGAATTTATGCCATTGTGGAAGCTGATGAAGAATCCAAAGGCGTTTACCTTAGTCGAAACCGAGGAGCTTCTTGGGAAAAACGCTCCAATTGGGCTACTGCCGGCAACTATTACCAAGAAATTCAATGTCATCCCAATGATCCCGACATCCTTTACAGTCTCGACACTTGGGCTAAAATCAGCAAGGATGCAGGTAAATCATTTCAAGGTTTAGGTGAAAAGAACAAACACGTTGATAATCATGCTCTTTACGTCTTCCCTGATGCACCATCTCATGCACTTATGGGCTGTGATGGCGGATTGTACGAAACCTTTGATGGAGCGCAAACTTGGCGATACTTTGCAAATTTACCGATCACTCAGTTTTACAGAGTGACTACGGACAAGCAGTTTCCAAACTATTATGTTTACGGCGGAACCCAAGATAACAATACATTGGGCGGACCATCAAGAACAAATTCTGCCTCTGGGATTTTGAATTCTGATTGGTTTGTAACTGTGGGTGGCGACGGATTTGAGTCGCAAGTTGATCCTACCGATCCCAACATCGTTTACTCACAATGGCAATATGGTGGATTAATTCGTTTTGATCGGAGAACCGGAGAAGCATTTGATATCAAGCCACAAGAAGGCAAATATGATGTGGCAGCACTTCGTTGGAATTGGGACGCTCCCCTCCTGCTCTCTCCACACAATCAAAATCGTTTGTACTTCAGTGCCAATAAGGTTTTCAGAAGCGATGACCGTGGAAATACTTGGGAATGTATTTCACCTGACTTAAGCCGAGGAATTGATCGCAACAATCTTCCAGTGATGGGAAAAGTTTGGTCGATGGATGCGATTGGAAAAAACTCAAGTACAAGCATTTATGGAAATATCACTGCCTTTTCAGAGTCTCCACTGAATATAGGAACCTTAATCGCTGGAACGGATGATGGATTGATTCAAATCTCAACTGATGGAGGATTAAATTGGAATAAAACATCAACATTTTCAGGTGTTCCAGATCAAGTTTTGGTTCAGAATGTTGTGGCTTCTCGTCACAATGTAAACGTTATTTATTCTGTATTCAATAACCATAGAAACGGTGATTTCAAGCCTTATCTGATGATGAGTGAAGATGCGGGCAAGTCGTGGAAACCAATTCAAGGTAACCTACCAGCCAGAGGATCTGTTTATTGTATCGCTGAAGATCCTAAAAAGGTCGGCTATCTATATTGTGGAACTGAATTCGGTGTGTTTTTCAGCTCCGATAACGGTAAAAACTGGATTCAATTGAAAGGCGGGTTGCCAGTAATTTGTATCAGAGATATAGAAATTCAGGAACAAGCCGATGATATGGTGCTGGCATCTTTTGGTCGTGGGTTTTACATTTTAGATGATTTGCACATCCTCAGAAGTTTACCTGAAACACTTGAAAAGCCAGCTATTAGCAATCCTGAAAAAGCACTTGCTTCTATTTTTCCAATTGAGCCGTATCAAATCAAAAATCTAGCGACTCCACTTGGACATAAAGGAAATTCTTTTCAAGGAGCTTCCTTGTATTCGGCAGAAAACCCAGCAAATGGTGCAGTGATTCATTGGATCATGAACCAAGATGTTAAGTCGTTGAAGGAATTGAGAAAAGATTCAGAAAAAGAGAAACAGAAAAACAATCAAGTGGTTCGATATCCTTCCAAGGACACGATTCGACTTGAAAGTCTGCAAGAAGCACCCAATTTGCTTGTTAGAATTACCAATGCTTCAGGTGAATTGGTGCGAGAATTCCGCGAAAGCGCTAAGAAAGGCTTGAAAAAGACTGTTTGGGATGGACGAAATCACTCGACCAATGAAGTGAACTTTTATACTCCAGATCCTGACAACCCATACGACTCAGGAGATTTAAGTGCCTTTGTTCAACCAGGCATTTATCAAGTGCAGATTTATTTGGTGAAAGACGGTCATTCTGAGGCCATTAGTGAAAAGATGGAGTTGGAAATTCAAAATGCACGAACAAACGAAGAAAACCAAGAAATGTTAGCCTTTAGGACTGAAGTTGAAGAGATTCGGAGAATTGTGAGTGGAACTTCTGGGTATGTGGATCATTTGAAGAACAAAGTAAAATTCATGAAGGCTGCCAAGGTAAAAGACGCGGCTGCACAGCTTGTGGTTCAAGAAAAGCTGACAGAAATCGAGTTGAGATTGAAACAAGTTGAAATGCAACTTCAAGGAGATCGTTCCATTTCGAGACGTGAATTTGAAACCCTTCCGGGGATCGTGAGTCGTATTGATAATATTGTGTATGGTTGGTGGTCAACAACCCAAGTGCCTTCAAGTACACAAAAGGAGCAGTTAAATCTGGTGAAATCATTGTTTGGTCCTGTTTACTTAGAAATTCAAACTATTGATAGCATGGTTGTAAAGCTTGAAAAGGAACTTGAAATACTAAAGGCGCCAGCAACACCCGGAAGGTTGCCTGAATACAAGTAACCCGATTAAAACCAAAAAAGTGAGCAGGTTCTTAAGCAATGGCTGTTGATATCATTATACTGCTGATAATTTGAGTGATAACAATGCTTTCAAAGAAAAATGGAACATCAACGAAGTCTGTTTTTTGGCTATGTAATCGAAATGCCTTAGGTTTGCTCCCCGTTTTTGAAAGAGCAATCTTTCAGAGCCAAAATCCACACGAATGAGTTGGTTCAAAAGAAAAGATAAGAATATTACGACCTCTACCCTCGACAAGAAGGAAACTCCTGAAGGTTTGTGGTATAAGTGTCCATCGTGCAAGAAGATTTACTCATCTGTAGACCATGAAGACAGTTTATGGGTTTGCGGCAATTGCGGCTTCCATGAGCGAATCAATTCACGAGAATATTTCGCTATTTTGTTTGATGATCAGGAATACACGGAGTTATTTCCGAAGATTTCTCCAAATGATCCATTGGGCTTTGTAGATACCAAAAAGTACAGCGACCGAATTGTTGCTTCACAAGAAAAAACTGGCTACAAGGATGCAATTTCTTGCGCTGTTGGCTTGGTCGATGAGGTGAAGATGGTAGTTGCTTGTATGAATTTTGAATTCATCGGCGGTTCGATGGGATCTGTGGTTGGAGAAAAAATTTCAAGATCTATCGACTATTGCATCAAGCACAAGTTGCCTTTGATGATTATCTCAAAGTCGGGCGGAGCCCGGATGATGGAAGCTGCATTTTCACTGATGCAGATGGCGAAAACCTCTGCAAAACTGACTCAGTTGGCAGATGCAAAACTCCCATATATCTCTTTGCTCACCGACCCTACAACAGGAGGAGTAACAGCTTCTTACGCAATGTTGGGCGATTTGAATATTTCTGAACCTGGCGCTTTGATCGGTTTTGCTGGTCCGCGCGTTGTAAAAGAAACAATTGGAAAAGATTTACCTGAAGGATTTCAAACTGCAGAATTTGTTTTGGAGCATGGATTCCTTGATTTTATTGTTGAACGAAGAGACCTAAAATTCAAGCTAGCACAGGTGGTTCGCCTCCTGATGAAGCAAGACTGCGCACCACAGGTAAAAGGGGCATTAAACTGATACTGACAATGGATTGTTAATTTTTTCAGAATTGCAGTTTTGTAATCTGCTTTTTTGACTATCTTTGCGGTCCTGTTAAAAGAAGACATCAATCACAATGGCATTGACATCAGAGGCAAAAAAAGAAATTTTTGCAAAACACGGTGGTACAGCAACGAACACCGGATCCACAGAAGCGCAGATTGCACTCTTTACTGAGCGCATTAACATGATGACTGAGCATCTAAAAGCTAACCGTAAAGATTTTGGAACCCAGCGTTCTTTGATCAAACTTGTAGGAAAGCGTAGAAGCTTGCTCGATTATCTGAAAGACCGCGATATTGTAAAATACCGGACGCTCATCAAAGAATTGAATATCAGAAAGTAATTCTGGAAACCTATTGAAAAAGGCAATTATTATGATTGCCTTTTTCTTTTTTTATCACAATTTAATATCACACACATGAATATTGGAGTGCGTAAGACTTTCGTTATGCCCGATGGTGTTGAGGTAACGCTCGAGACTGGCAAATTGGCGAAGCAGGCCCATGGTTCGGCAGTGATCCGTGTTGGCGGAACAATGCTACTGGCTGCCGTTGTTAGTAACGAAGACGCCAAGGAAGGCGTTGATTTCATGCCCTTAACTGTTGAATATCAAGAAAAATATGCTTCTACTGGGAAATTCCCTGGTGGATTCTTTAAACGTGAAGCTCGCCCTTCGGAAAATGAGATCCTCACTTCCCGTTTGGTTGACCGCGCTTTGCGACCTCTATTTCCAGACGATTACCATTCTGATACACAAGTGATCATTCAATTGATCTCTTCAGACAAAACACATTTGCCTGATTCTTTGGCATGTTTGGCGGCTTCAACTGCATTGGCAGTTTCCGACATTCCATTCAACGGACCGATCTCTGAAGTACGTGTTGCTCGAGTTGATGGTCAATTGCATGTAAATCCATCTATCGAACTTCTTGAAAATGCCGATTTGGATATCATCGTTGCTGCCTCGCAAGATAGCATCGTAATGGTTGAAGGTGAAATGAAGGAAGTTTCTGAAGAGGATATGTTGGAAGCGATCAAATTGGCGCACAATGCAATTCGTGTTCAGATCAATGCCATCAACGAATTGGCAGCAATGGTACCTTCATCTTCTCCAAAGCGCACTTACAACCACGAAAAACACATTCCAGAATTGAAAGAGCAGATTTTCTCTTTCTGTCTCGACAAATGTGCTGAAGTGGCTCGCTCAGGAAATGCGAACAAAAAAGCTCGCTCAGAGGCATTTAAGGCAATCAAAGAAGAATTTAAAGCCACACTAACCGAAGAACAACTTTCGGCTGCTGGAAGTTTGGTGAGCGTTTATTTCCACGATGTGGAAAAGAAAGCAATGCGTCAAGTTATCCTCAATGAAAGTAAACGTCTGGATGGTCGCGGTCTTCGTGATATTCGTTCGATTTGGTCGGAAGTTGATTATTTACCATCAGCGCATGGTTCTGCAATCTTCACCCGTGGAGAAACACAGTCATTGACTACCGTTACTCTTGGAAACAAGATGGATGAGCAAATGATTGATGGTGCAGTACTAGAAGGATCAAACAACTTCTTGTTGCATTACAATTTCCCTTCATTCTCAACCGGAGAAGCTCGTCCAAACAGAGGTACTAGCCGTCGCGAGATTGGACATGGAAATCTTGCTCTGCGTGCATTAAAGCCGATGCTTCCGAAAGCACCTGAAAACCCTTACACTATTCGTGTGGTTTCAGATATTCTTGAATCGAACGGCTCTTCATCTATGGCTACAGTTTGTGCAGGAACCCTTGCACTAATGGATGCTGGTGTTAAATTGAAGAAGCCTGTTTCAGGTATCGCTATGGGATTGATCACTGACGATGGTAGCAAATACGCTGTATTGTCTGACATTCTTGGTGATGAAGATCACTTGGGAGATATGGATTTCAAGGTAACCGGAACTATTGATGGTATCACTGCTTGCCAGATGGACATCAAAGTGATGGGATTGAGCTATGAAATTATGCTCAATGCTTTGAAACAAGCTAAAGAAGGTCGTCTGCACATTCTTGGTGAAATGACAAAAACACTTTCAGCTCCAAGAGAAGATTACAAACCACACGCTCCACGTATTATTGAACTAAGAATTCCAAAAGAATTTATTGGTGCTGTAATTGGACCAGGTGGTAAGATCATTCAAGAGATGCAGAAAGAAACACAAACTGTTATCGTTATCGAAGAAGTTGGCGATCAGGGAGTGGTTCAAATTTCATCTTCAAATAAAGAAAGTATCGATAAGGCAGTTGCGAAAATTCGTTCAATTGTTGCTGTACCTGAAATTGGTGAAGTATTTAACGGAAAAGTGAAATCGATTGTAGCATTTGGTGCTTTCGTTGAAATTCTTCCAGGAAAAGATGGATTGCTTCACATTTCAGAAATCGATCACAGAAGAATCGAAACAATGGATGGTGTGCTGAAAGAAGGCGATATGATCGAGGTGAAATTGATCGATATCGACAAGAAAACCGGTAAGTTCAAACTAAGCCGGAAAGTTTTGTTGCCAAAGCCTGAAAAGGCAACAAACTAATTTGTTTTCATTATACTTCTAAAGGCTGATCAGATTACTGGTCAGCCTTTTTTGTTTGGTAGATGAAACAAAAAAGGGCAAGGTCTCCCCTGCCCTGAAATTTGCTTCATGAATCGAATCTAGGAATTGGATCTAAGTTTAGAATTATTTTCCTGCAACAATTCTTTCTTTGATTTTAGTCTCCCAATCCGAATTGCCTAGGCTATCCATGAGTTTCTGGACGTTTGGTTTCATGTTGGGCTCATCTTTGTAAAGCCAAATCAAGTAGCCTAATCCACCGTTTGCCAAACGATTGTTCGGATTTTTTGCAGCATTCATAGCATGTTCGGCAGCTTTCGCATTGGATATCTTCAATTCCTTTAATAATGAAAATGCCGCTCTTCGGGTATTGAATTCGTAAGATTCTGATGAAAGGTCTATCAACTCATCGATGTACTGTTTTTGTTGGTTATTAATTGCCAATTTCAACCAAGCAAACCTGATGTTGCGTGCATTATCGCCTGTTTCGGAAGCTGTTATTTGTAGATATTCATTCAACTTTTTCGGATTGGCTTCAGCTAGTTTTTCAAGTGCCGTCGCAACAGTTGCGTAACTTGAATCTTTAAGAAGAAGCTCTACATCAGCGAAATATTCTTTCGTTAGTGTGTCGATCGACACCAATGCATTTTGTCGAACTTGATGATTTGGGTACTTCAATGCATCGTGCAACAATTTAATCGACGATTTATGTTTGTCGCTCTGAAAGGCAATTACAGCCATGTTTTTCACCTGAACTGATGGATCTTTTTTGAAAGCTTCCTGAAATGCTTCACGGGTCTGATCTTTCGGGAATTGCATCAAAGCATTGAGTGCATCTAAGCGATCAAGCATGTGTTTAGCAGATTTCAGCTGTGCTTTCAGTTGATCGATTGGCTTAGTGAATTCGACCGATTTCATGATTTCATTGTTTGGATCGAAAAGTGTGTAGGCCACTTTTTTACCAACAGGATGGTCAATTTCGACAACAGATTTTTCATCACTGATCCATACTTGCTTTCGTTCAGAAGTTCCATCGGTAAACCAGACTTCAAAACCAATTGGCATCTTGAAGAGCCCTACGAAAGGATCCTTTTTCTGCAGTTGTGCCACATTGAAAATGGTTTTGCTTTGATCTGAAGCCGCAGAGACTACATATGAAGGTTCTCCTCCGCGGTAAATCCATTGTTCCCAGAACCAATCCAACGATTCTCCAGAAGTTTCATGGAATGCCCGAAGCAAATCATGTGAATCTACATTTCCATAGGGATTTCGTTCAAGATAGTATTTAACAGCGCGGTTGAAAGCATCCCTTCCAACAACATACTTAAGCATTTGTAATACTACCGCACCTTTTGGATACCATCTGGTACTGCCTGCATCAGATGAGGCAATCGGGTACAAATCCTTTGTAGATGCATTTAATGCAGATCGTTGAGCATTGCGTCTTGCCTGATCGTAATAATCACTACCAAACGCCTCCTTTTCATACATCATGTTGTAATGCGTGGCGAAACTTTCCTGCAGCCAATGGTGCGTAGGAGAAATTGCCGTTACCATATCACCAAACCATTGATGCGCCAATTCATGGGCATTTACACCCACATATTTACGGTCTAAAAATCCACGGGCATCGGTATAAAAGAAATCACCAAAAACAGTCGCAGTGGTGTTTTCCATGGCTCCATACATAAATTCTTGGACAGGAATCTGACTGTATTTGACCCATGGATATTTCACGCCAATTTCTTGCTCGAAGAAATCGAACATTTCCTGACTCAGTCTGTAAGTTGGCTCAAGTTTCTGAGGTTGATCAGGATAATAATAGAGATCCATTTCAACTCCCGATTTGCTTTTCCGCTTCTCGATTCCGTAATCACCGATGCCTAACATAATTAAGTACGGTGCATGCGGGTTGCTCATTTTGTAATGCCACACCAAATCTTTCCCAGAAGGCTTGGTGTCCACTAACTCTCCATTCGACAATACCTTGAACGATTGATCCATTTTTACATGAATGTCGGTTTTGATCTTGTCGTTCATGTAGTCGTACATCGGAATCCAACAGCGGTTGTCGGTGCCTTGGCCTTGTGTCCAGATCTGTTTTCTTGCTCTGCCTGTTGGGTCGTTCCAGCCAATAAAATAAATGCCCTTCCGGGGAAAGGCTTCGTAGGAAACCTGGAATTTATAGTCTTTGTTCCAGGTAAGCGGTTCATTGAAGTATATCCAGATTTTATCTTGCTTCGAATTGAATTTCAGAGGTTTACCATTCATTTGAATCGATTGGATCGAAATGCCTGGTCCGTCGAGATACAATGAATCTACCTTTGGGCGAAGTACTTGGAAGCTGTGAGTGGCTTCTCCGATCACCTTCCCCAACTTGGTTTCGAAGCTGATCTGCAAGTCGAGATGTTGGAAATCCGCGAAACGTTCGCGTGGAACGGACGCCGAATCGAAAGGTAAACTTTTAATTGTAGGTGTTTTCTGAGCTAAGATGATGCCTGAAAATGTGCACAAACATCCAGCAAGTACTGCAGTGATTTTCGATTTCAAGTGCATAGATTTCGATTAATAGATCGCTGTAAAAATTTCAGATGATTCAGACTTCCATCCTCTGTACATCCCAGTAGAATTGAAAGGAAGACAAATGTTTCCTTTGGTATCAATGGCAATCAACCCGCCTTCGCCACCAAATTTCACCAGTTTATCGTTTACCACCTTTTGACAAGCTTCTTCGAGTGTCAATCCGGCGTATTCCATCAAACAAGAGATATCGTAAGCAACAACAGCGCGAATAAAAAACTCACCATGTCCGGTGCAACTGATTGCGCAAGTATTGTTGTTGGCATAGGTGCCAGCTCCGATGATTGGGCTATCCCCTGCCCTTCCCCAGCGTTTATTGGTCATTCCACCAGTGGAAGTTGCTGCAGCAAGGTTTCCATGTTTGTCGAGGGCAACAGCTCCAACAGTCCCAAATTTTTTATCTGGTGGATCAGTGTGTACTGAGTGATCGAGGAATATTCCATCTTCATGAATCACTTGTAGCAGTTGGTTATATCTTAAATCGGTATGAAAATAGGATTCAGGCAGCACTTCAAAGCCTTGAAATTCCGCAAATTTCATTGCACCAATTCCACAGAGCAGCACATGGTCTGATTTTTCCATCACCGCTTTGGCAAGTGAAACGGGATTAGCAATACCCGAAACACCAGCAATTGCGCCAGCTTTAAGCGTATTTCCACACATGATGGAAGCATCGAGCTCGTGGGTTTTGTCGTGTGTGAAGACTGCACCTTTTCCAGCATTGAATAGTGGGAAATCTTCGAGGTATTTAACTGCGGCTTCAACGGCATCAAGCGCAGATCCATTTTTCTGGATGATCTGATCTCCAATAGAAACAGCAGCACTTAACGCATTAAGATACTGCTGTTCCAATTCTGGAGTCATGGCAGACCGGTCGAGTGTTCCGGCTCCGCCATGAATGGCTATTCCACTCAATTATGCTTCAGTTTCGATGATTGTGATTTTTTCAATCACATCGCCTTGACGAATTTGATCAACGATTTCGACATTTTCAGTCACCTTGCCGAACACGGTGTGGCGACGATCGAGGTGTTGCGTATTTTGACGACTATGGCAGATGAAAAACTGAGATCCACCGGTATCTTTTCCAGCGTGAGCCATTGAAAGCACACCTTTGTCGTGGTATTGGTTATCTCCAGTAAGTTCACATTTGATGTTGTACCCTGGACCACCTGTTCCGGTTCCATGTGGACATCCGCCTTGAACTACGAAATCAGGAATAACCCGATGAAATTTTAGTCCGTCGTAATACCCACTTTTTGAAAGGCGTACGAAATTATCTACTGTTCCTGGCGCGTCATTTTCGAAGAATTCAATCTTCATTTCGCCATACTTTGTTTGAAGGATCGCTGTTTTCATGAGAAAATTTAGTGGTACAAATAAACCGAATTTTTTG
>CAMCXT010000047.1 GCA_945883545.1 Chitinophaga pinensis
TACATCGACGGGCCGATCTTGGAACCCGCATTTTCGTCGTTTGTTGGTTTGCATCCAGTGCCGATTGTGCACGGAATGACTGTTGGAGAATATGCCACGATGGTGAATGGTGAAGGCTGGTTGAAAAACAAGATCCAATGCGACCTAAAGGTGATCTCGTGTAAAGGTTGGGCGCACAAAGAATATTATGAGGTTACAGTGCCACCATCGCCCAATTTGAAAACGATGAATGCGATTTATCTTTATCCATCGCTTTGTTTGTTCGAAGGAACCATCGTGAGCATGGGCCGTGGAACGCCGTCGCCTTTCGAGTTGATTGGTTTTCCAGGAGGCAAAGAAGGAAAATTCACGTTCACACCCAAAAGTGGTCCGGGAAGCAAGCATCCATTGTATGAAAACCAAGAATGCCGCGGCTTCGATCTTCAAGGGTTTGGCGATAATTTTGTGCGCGACTCGAAAATGATTTACCTCTATTGGGTGATCAATCTTTACAAAACGGCGCCAGACCAATCGAAGTTTTTTAATAATTTCTTCGACAAACTTGCCGGAACAGACAAACTTCGCAAGCAAATCATCGAAGGCAAAACCGAAGAGGAAATTCGTGCGAGTTGGCAACCTGGATTGCGGAAATACGCCGAAATGCGAAAGAAGTATTTGTTGTACGCTGAATAATTCTGCTCCACATGAGCTCTTCCCAAGACATTCCACTCAACCTCGGACTTCCCGCAGCCATGGACTTTAGTCCATGGATATAACGCCCATGGACACTATACCCCTCACAACCATCGAAACTTTCGAATCGCTCGACATCCGCGTGGGTACTATCATCAATGCGGAAGCGTTTCCTGAAGCGAGAAAACCAGCCATTAAGCTTTGGATAGATTTCGGTGAGCTAGGCATCAAACAATCTAGCGCGCAGATCACCGTTCGGTACAATCCAGAAACGCTGGTCGGAATGCAGGTGGTTGCCGTTTTAAATTTCCCACCGCGCATGATTGCGGGATTTCGCTCCGAATGCTTAGTTTTGGGTGCAACCAATGAAACTTCCGATGTGGTGCTTTTATCGCCCCAATCAAAAGTTCTCAATGGTTGGAAGATCGCTTGATAATATGAAAAAACGACTAGTCCCAGATTTCGAACTTGCTTTCGAAAGCCCAAAAGAAACATTAGGCTTTTCCATTTGGAATACCACCAATCTTTGGCAAAGAAAGATCAAAGAAAAACTTGACCCTTTAGGCATTACCCATGTGCAGTTCTTGTTGCTCAACTCTTTGGCATCACTAAACAAAGACGCAGATCGTTCTATTACACAGCGCATGGTGGCAGAACAATCGGGATGCGATAAAATGATGGTTTCTAAAGTGCTTAGAACCTTGGAAGACAAGAAACTTCTCCAACGCAAAGACCACGCATCCGACACGCGTTCGAAATCGTTGCTCATCACCACCAAAGGAATGGAGCTACTCAAAGAAGCAACGCCTCTTTTCTTGCTAGCAGAGTCTGCCTTCTTCGATTCTTTGGGCAAAAAAGAAAAGCCTTTCCACAAGCGCATCCGCAAGATCATTAAGATCAACAACAAAGAAGAGGTTTCGGAGGAAGACGATCTAGATTCGAACGACGATTAATTATTGAACTCCCCCAATCTCGGCATTTCGCAACATCGAACTCTCCGCAACCTCGGACTTTTCGCAGCCTCGGACTTCAGTCCGAGGACTAAAAAAACACCCCGCCCCCGAGATTAATTTTTACATACATTTGACCCATTATTCAAGGGGTGTCCTGGAGCGATTCGGGGCTGAGATCATACCCTTTCTCGAATTCATTTTCGGGACGAACCTGATCCGGGTCATGCCGGCGTAGGGAGGATTGGTATCACTTAATTGTCGGATTTGCCGGCCCCTGCACGTCCGTTGTAAACTTAAAACCTTACAGCGATGCGAAAAGCAGCAATTATCATCACCATTTTTTTGTCAGCCATTTCGGCTGTAAATGCCCAATTTACCTTCAACGGAACGGTAAAAGACCCAAATGGGCAGCCTATTCCGGGCGCATCAGTGCGTATTCTTGGAACTTTTTTGGCCACAGCCACCGATGCCCAAGGGAAGTACGATTTTAAAAACTTTACCCAGAAGGAAATCGATGTGGAGGTAAGTTCACTTGGTTTTCTCGCTCAGCGCGACAGAATTATTCTTCCCGCAGGATCCCAGAAAGACTGGAAACTTCAGCCACAGAATTATCTGAGCAATGAAGTGGAGATTCAAGCTACAAGAGCCGACGATAAATCGGCGATGGCATTTACCACTTTGAGCAAAGAGGAAATCAAGAACCAAAACTTTGGTCAAGACATCCCATTTTTACTGTCGACCCAGCCTGGTGTTGTGGTGAACTCAGATGCAGGAACAGGCATCGGTTACACGGGTATTCGCGTTCGCGGATCAGATCCAACACGAATCAACGTTACAGTAAATGGAGTTCCGATGAATGATGCCGAGTCGCATGGATTGTTCTGGGTGAACATGCCCGATTTCGCCTCTTCGGTGTCGAGCATGCAGCTTCAGCGCGGTGTTGGAACATCCACCAACGGTGCCGGAGCATTTGGTGCAACGTTGAATTTGCAGACCAATGATTTCAAGGGTAAGCCTTACGCGTCGTACACAGGAAGTGCAGGATCATTCAACACATTGCGCCATTCGTTTGAAGCAGGAACAGGTTTGGTGAACGGTTTCACCTTCGATGTTCGGATGAGTAAAATCAATTCGGATGGGTTTATCAACCGTGCATCTGCCGATCTAAAGTCGTTTTTTGTAACAGGTGCTTGTTATGGGAAAAAGACTTCCATTCGCGCCAATGTCTTCTCGGGACGAGAAAAAACTTACCAAGCTTGGTATGGTGTTCCACAGGATTCTTTGGCCACGAATCCTACATACAATCCCGCTGGTGTTTACTACGGAGCCGATGGGAAGGAGCTCTTTTACGATAACGAAACCGATAATTACCAGCAAGACCACTACCAGTTGTTTTTTAACCACGAGCCGCGTCAGAATTTGCAATTCAATGTTGCCTTGCATTACACCCGTGGCCGGGGATATTATGAGCAGTATCGCCAGCAGGACGATTTGGGTAGTTATGGAGCATCACCATTGGTGTATGGAGCTCAAACGGTGATTTCAGGAACCGATTCGATTTTCGTTCCGGGCGATACAATTTCAACCACCGACTTGATTCGTCAGCGTTGGTTAGATAACCACTTCTACGGAACTGTGTTTTCGGCCGTTTGGCAGGTAAACAACAAGTGGAGATTGATTTTAGGCGGTGGAGCAAACCGTTACGAAGGTTCACATTTTGGCGATGTAACCTGGTCGCAATTTGGCGATGCACTTCCGAGAAATACTAGGTATTACGAAAATGACGCAAAGAAAACAGATGTGAATGTTTATCTGAAGTCGAACTATGAAATCGCATCGAACCTGAATTTCTTTGCCGACTTGCAGTATCGTGCTGTGAATTACGATTTTCTTGGGTTTAACAACTTGCTTGAGTCGGTGCAGCAACAAGTTCCGCTCAATTTCTTCAACCCCAAAGTTGGTTTAACGTGGGATGCCAACAACCGCCACCGATTTTTCCTTTCTACTTCGATGGCTAACCGAGAGCCCGTTCGCGACGATTATACACAATCGAGCGTGAGTAGCCGCCCTTTGCCAGAAAGATTGTTGGATACAGAGTTAGGTTATCGCTTCAAGCAACGCGTTTTCAAAGCAGGTGTTACAGCTTATTTCATGGATTACAAAAACCAACTGGTCCTCACCGGGCAAATCAACGATGTTGGAGCTTACAACCGTGTAAACATTGCAAGCAGCTACCGCGCAGGTGCAGAGCTTGAGTGGGAGTGGCAAATGATGAGCAAGTTGGCTTTCTCAGGAAACTTCGTGTATTCTGTCAACAAGATTGATGCATTCACAGAGTTTGTTGATGATTACGACACTGGCTTTCAGCAGCAAATCCAGTATTCAAATACCGACATTGCGTTCTCGCCCAACATCACTTCTGCAGCAACGATCAGTTGGAAACCTTTCTCCTTTCTGCGTTTCGATTTAGTGAACCGCTATGTTGGAGAGCAATTCCTCGACAACACTTCGAGTACCGAGCGCAAGCTAGACGATTTCTTGGTAACAGATTTCAGGCTGAACTACAGCATCAAACTAAAAGAAGGTAGAGCGATCGAGTTTTCGTATCAATTGGCCAATGTTCTTGATCAATTGTACGCTCCCAATGGCTATACCTTCTCTGGTTTATCGGGCGAAACAAGGTTGAATTTCAACTACTTGTATCCACAGGCTGGACGCAATTCAATGTTTATGTTGCGCCTATCGATCTAATTATTTTACCACCCAGCGGATGGTCTTGCGGAATGATCCTGCTTGAACATCCGCTAGGTAAAGTCCTGCTGGATATTCTGCTTTCAGGATGTTTTCTTGAACGAAGTCTGTTTTTCCAAAATTCCTTGCATCCACCAATCTTCCATCGGTTGAATAAACACAAAGCGTTACAATTTCCGGTTGGTTGAGTTGAACATCAAGAATAGCTGATTCGCTCGCTGGATTTGGGAAAATCATTGCGTGAGAGCTCAAATCCATAGTTTCAGGCGTCGACAATACGCCACCAACTGTAAAATCTTCGCGGATGAATGAACCGAAATCGGTGCCCCAGAATTTCAAGAATCCTGATCCATTGGCTTTTCTAATTCTGATAAATCCACTTCCATCATTGTTGGCCCACCAGCCCAGTCCATCTTCATCAGAATCTTCGAAGATGAACGTGTAACATCCCCAAGGAAGCGTCAAGGTATCGCGGTATTCGGTGCTTGATGCCATCGGCGAGCTGTTCGCTACGATGTTGCCTTCTTTGTCTTCAATTCTCCATGAACTTTCGTTTCCGAAAAGGTTGGTGTAAGTGTTCACCACAAAAGATTCAGGTAATTCGAACGGTGCAATATACTCCGACTCCATGCGGTTGTTCAAAGCATATTCGTCGGTTGTTCCGTTCGGATTTGAAACAATAACTTCAAAAATCCCCGACTCATTCCATTGCACATTGGCAGGAAGTGTTACTTCTTCAGTCTTTAAAAATCCAAGGTTGCCAGTCCATGTAAAACTGCTTTTGTTTCCATTTTTGTCGCCATACTGAATCACCAAGGAAGTAAGTTGTGTGCTTCCGTTGTTACGGATAAGCACCTTTGGCCGTCCACAAATTGGGTTAAATCGTGAGTGATAGTATTTGGTTGTAGGCGCTAAAATTTCTTCGACAGATGCATCCACATTGAAATTCGGAGCGCCATATTCAAAAAGAAAAGATTCAATTACATAGTTCGGACTAGATCCTCCTTGGTTAGTGTAAGCCTGCATTTCGCAAGTAAACGTATGGCTTGAAGATGGCTCAACGTTGAGGTCGCTAAAATCTGGATATGCAATATCTCCAGGGCACCAACCTGAACGGTCGTAAAGCCATGTTCCTGCTTGTGGAAAGTTTGGATTCTCTCCACACTGATCGCGCCAAACAAGCTTTTGTAAGTAAGGCGTTCCATCCATTCTTAGAATCCTTTCCTTCGGACAAAACTCAGCGCAGTTTTCAATGTCGCCAAAGCTGTGGCCTGTTTGTACAATGTAGGATCTAACCGAACGGGTGTTTGGCGACATAGTGATTTGTTTCGGCGCCAGCTGACTATTGATAGGATTGTCGTTAAAGCCATAAGAGAAATTGCCATTCCAAAGCTTGTTCACTTTTTCGAAGTTGCGAATCGGTGTTCCTTCGATGATTTCGAAATCTAAGTTGATCACCCAACCTCGACCAACATTGGTTTCGTAACCTGTGTGGCGGTATTGCACTTCAACAGAGTCTCTTAAAAGTCCTGCAAAATCGGTCACATCCAAGGTCCATTCGCCTTGCCAAGTGGAAGAATAACTTAATCCATATGGTGTAATGTAGCGTGAAAGCTCAATATCGAGTGATGTTCCATTTACGCCTCCTGCACGTTTTAGGTATATGTAGTTTAAGTAATCCCATTCGCCGCAATCTTCTCCCGTAGGGCAGCGAAACGATAAATGCATCAGTACTTTGTGTGCATCAACTGCCGGAAAGTTGCCCCAACCAAAATAATCAGTAGAGCCTACAGACGGATTTGTTTCAATAAAAACATCATTGTGTGTAGTTACTCGGATCGTATCACCGGGTGCTGCATTTGCAACGAGCGCCGAAATCAGCATCAAAAAGGTAAAAATATGCTTCATAATATTCTTGTTGAATGGTTTTGAGGCGTTGAAGATAAAGCAAGAAGCGCTTTCTTTTATATCAAATGGTAAATAAACCCAAGCCTAAACTTGGATGCCCGTTGCTGGAGAGTATGCCTATTCAATCAATCCAACTACAAATGAGGGATGTTTTTGGGTGTTTAATTTGGAATTTGGGCAAAAAAAATCCCGACCAATTGGCCGGGACGTTTTCTTAACCTAGTTGTTAGGTAATTATTTTTTAACGAAGCGACTAACTTCGATGTTATCGTTGTTCTTCACAGAAACCAAGTAAAGGCCTGAAGGAAGAGCAGAGATATCCATGTTTTGAATCATTGAAGAAGAAGCGCTGTTAAGAATTACTTCATTAGCAACAACACGACCCATTACATCAATAACAGTAACAGTGTAGTTGTCTGTAGAGTTTGTAGCATTGATTTCGATGCTAACCAATTTATCAGCAGGGTTAGGATAAACAGATACTCCGTATTCACCTTCTCCGATTACTTCTGTGAAAGACTCAGCATTACGGCCAGAGTTTGTAGAAGCAGCACACTGATTCAAGCCTAAGATTCCATCAACATCATAACCATCAGAAGCACCTGGCACAGTTCCAAGAACAGTTACGTCAGTAATTTTGATGAAGTTGATTCCACCGTAGGCTGCTGGAATGTTCAATTTACCATCGCGGCAAAGAACTGCACCTGCGTCATCAGCTGTAACTTCAGCTTCAAGATCGAAGAAAGTTACACCATCAATAGAACCTTCGAAGCGAGCTTTTTCAGGATAATTTGCGCAAGAACGAGATGCGTTGTCGCCGAAAGTAGTTTCGTAAATTTGAACATCAGCACCAGCAACGTTGATGATAGTGTAAGGGAAAGAAAGAGTAGTTGTTCCAGCATAACCAAGAGCTAAAAAGTTATTGTTTGCAGCTGAAGTTGCAACGTCTGAAGCTTGTGGAGCACCCAACATTTTCGACTGGATTGAACGGCTAGCTAAAACTGCTGATCCATTGTTACGCGAACCTTGTGCAATAAAAGCAACAGCGTTTGGAGAATATTTGTCTGCTGCGTTAACCATTGGCATTGCGCAACCAACATATCCTTCGATACCATCTACATCGAATGCATCTTGGTTAGAAGACTGAAATACTGGAGTTGTTTCGTCAGTACGGTCTTCGATTCTGATTTCGCTAGCCCAGCTTAAGAAGCCAAGATCAACTTCGAAATCAAGACATTGACCATCGTATGGCGTAAGAAGGATCCAAGGCTGACAAGCATCTTGACGTGCATAGATTGCAGCGCGTTCTGGCCAAGCTACGCAGTTTGAGCTATTACCGTAAGAGGTTTCCCAAACTTTGAAATCTGGACCAGCGATGTTACAGATTGGAGTAGTGAACTGAAGTTCGATAGATCCACCGTAACCAAGAGATACAAACTGAACTGTTCCGCTTCCTTCGCCGATGTTTGAATCGTTTGTTGAAGGATCAACAGGGCCAACAACATTGTTAGGGTTGGTTCTTGCAGGACGAACAGAAGCAATAGGGCTTACGCCATCTGCTAAAGGACCTGGGTTGTAATTTGAAGAGCTGGTTGCATAAACTTGTGCATCAGCAGTTCCAACGAACAACAGCGATACTGCCATCATTGAAAAACACAGTTTTGTAGAAAACTTCATAAGAATAAATTTTATTAAGGTTAAGTGGGTCAAAGCTACAATATCTTACATCATAAATCAAGTAAAAGTTTCATTTAAAAAAGTATATTAAAAGGACAATCACATATATTGAGGCGTCTATATTCACTCATTGTGTAAAAGAAGGGCCTGTAACATGGATTTCCCGCGAGCATTAACCACTACTTTAGACAAAATTTTCTTACATCTTTTGAGCAAGAAAATACTCGATTCAACAAAAAAATGTGAAAAGCCTTTCATATTCAATGAGGTTGTAATAAAAACAACGGGTAATTTTGCCTTTCAAAGAGATTAACTTATGAAACTACTTGTCTTGTTATTTTCTATCATGTTCATGTTACCATGCGTAACTCAAGCTCAAACCTTAAGTTATCCTTGGGCATTCAATTCGGAACAGTCTGGAGACTTTGTTGTGCCCCGCGATATTGCAGTTGACATTGATGGCAATACGTATGTCTTATTCAACTTTTCTGAACCACTTCAAATTGGCTTAATTCAGTTTGATCCTATTGGACAAAACGATATTGGTGTTGTTAAAATATCTTCAGACGGCAGTGTTTTATGGGGAGCAGTTGCAGCCTCAAATGCTACAGATCAAGGAAATGCTATTGCAGTAAATACAACAGGTGAAGTTTTTATAACGGGCTATTACACTGCTGATATGCAGTTTGATGATTTGATTTTATCCGCCAACGGATTCACTGGCGCAACCGAATTTTTTATTGCTAAATTGAGTTCTACTGGCAATTGGATTTGGGCAAAACAACAGACAGGAAATGCTTTTGCGGCTGGAAATGCTATTGATTGTGATGCACAAGGTAGTGCTATAGTTGGTGGAACTTTCTTTGGAGAAGACCTCATTTTGGGAACAGAAACGCTCACCGCTCAAGAGCAGCTTCCATTTGTAGCAAAGTATTCTACCAATGGAAACGTAGTGTGGGCATTTCATCCGGAAACCCCATATGGAGCTAGTCTCGGCGGACTTACAGTAGACGAGTTGGGCAAGGTCTATTTCTGCGGAAGTTTTGGAACGATTGAAGATGTAGAAGTAATCTTAACGGCAGGTGATGTAGTTCTTACAAATGTTGGCGATCAAGCAGAGTTTGTAACAGCAGCTGATATGTATGTTTTAGCCCTTTCATCGGAAGGTATTCCTCTATGGGGAAAGAATGCCGGAAGTCTTTATTTTGAATCTTATGCGAGCAGTATTGCTGTTGACAATAACGGACAAGTTTATGTAGCAGGAATTTTTCAAGACTCCATTTCCAATTCGATTAGCAGTATAGATGCTTTCGGAGATGAAGGCGACTATGATTATTATCTAGCATCACTTAACAGTTCAGGCGAATGGCTTTGGTTAAATCGATTGGGAAATGCTGATTTCAACACGGGCTCTTTGTTGCTGCGTTCTTCGATTGAAGGATACATATACGTGGTTGGAAATTTAGAAACTCAACCATTTGATTTCGGCACTTTTTCGTTCGCAGTTTCAGGAACGAATTCTTCCTTTTTAACTAGGGTGAACACCGATGGGTCTTATCGTTGGGGAATCGAGCATCCAGCCATTTATAGCACAGACGTTTATTCTGAAAACTCATTTAGGATAACTGGAAATTTCACAGATCCCATTACACTCGGCGCTAATACTTTAACTGCTACAGGTGGAGTATTGGCCGACATGTATACTTGTCGACTCAATTACACACCACTTGTGCCCGATGGTTTTACTCAAATCTCTGTTCAACATCTAAGCGCTTTCCCCAATCCATTTTCCGATCAGTTAAATGTATCGTCAGATTCAGAGGATATTCTTCAAGTAAGTGTTTTTGATTTGATGGGCCGAGAACTTGATGCAGTTGTAAATGTTCAAGGTCGATCAGCTACTGTAATTCCATCTACTTCGGAGACGGGTTTCTTTGTTGTTAAAATTAAAACCGAAAACGGGATGAAAGTAGTCCCTGTTTCAAGATTAAACTAAGACGAATAAGTGTTTAAGACATAAAAAAAGGTCAACCATTTTCGGATTGACCTTTTTGTCTTTATTAAAGAACGATTACTCTTTTTCGTTGTAGGCGATTACAATTTTATCGATGTCTTTAACGGTGTAGTTTTTTTCCTTGATCAA
Organism: Chitinophaga pinensis; assembly: GCA_945883545.1. GTDB lineage: Bacteria > Bacteroidota > Bacteroidia > M30B66 > M30B66 > CAMCXT01. Next base: position 10,105 of record CAMCXT010000047.1, read on the forward strand.
TTTTACGATGTCTTCATCACCTTTGAAGTAAGCAGCCATTTCCTTCTGAAACTTCTTATCGAGGACCTCATACAATTCTGTACTTTCTTTCTTTTTCAAGAACATGCCTACCACGTAATCCATTTTTTGAGGCGTACTCAATTGTGTCTTAAACCAGCAACGGTAAAGATTTAAATCGCCAGTTACAACGCGCTCCATAATCATTGGTGGGATTTCAGCGTCTAAAACGATGAATTCAAACACCAAACCTTTTGTTCCAAATGAAGTTAGCTTTTCAACACCGTAGCTCTTCTTTTGCTGTGTTGCATCTTTGGCGTCAATAAATTTAATCTTTTCGAATTTCTCACCTGTTTTGGTGTTTTCGTAGCAAACTTTACCGCGAAGGGTATCGCCTTTCTTCATTACTACCCATCCATCGGTAAAGTCAAAGCCTTTTTTGTCTTGAGCAAATATTCCGGTTGACAGAAGGATTCCTACAAAGATTAAAATCAAATTTTTCATAACAACTAAAGTGGAGATTGGGTTATTCAAACCTAGGAGATTTTTGTTCATCCTCAAAATCTATGGATAAAAATCGTGCCGATATTATTTGCATTGGTTTGAATTGAAATGAGACACTGGTTAAACAATTGTTCTGCTTTCAGGCATTTACCAGCTTCCACCGGCACCACCACCACCAAAACTTCCACCACCAAAACCACCAAAACCACCTCCTCCAGAGCTTCCTCCTCCGAATCCACCACCACCAAAACCTCCAATTGGTATGCCTCCCCAGCCTGGTCCGCCAAAGGTTCTAATACCTCTTCCTCTGCCGCCTCTTCCTCCTTTACTGGAAACAAAAATCACCATCAAAATAATGAACACGACAATTATCCATGGAGGAATTCCTGGGCCTCCACGTTTTGATTTTTTATTGCCAAACCCTTTGAAAGTTCCTCTTAGGAGTTGCTCTAAATCGGTTGTGGCAAGGTCGAGACCTTCGAAATAGGCATTTTGTTTGAAATTTGGAATGATGTGTTCATCGACAATACGTTTCGCTAGCGCATCTGGAACGAATTCCTCCAAACCATATCCAGTTGCAATGAACACTTCCCGTGGATTGTCCATCGAGACAAGGATCAGCAAGCCATTGTTTCGGTCTTTCTGCCCAATGCCCCATTTTTCTGCCAACGCGGGTGCATATGATGATGCAGGTTCTCCGTCGAGATCCTTCATCGCAACGATCGCTATTTGTGTTGAGGTGCTATCGTCGAATGCTACCAGCTTTTGTTCAAGGCGGCTTTCTTGGTCAGGATTTAAAATGTCGGCAAAATCATTTACAATTTTCGCTGGCGACGCCGGTTCCGGGAAAGTTTGTCCGTTCAATAAAGAAACGAATCCAATCAGGAATAAAAGGAGGAGACGAATACTAGCGGCCAAAGGAAATTTCATTGCTTAATTCGTCTGTATCGTCGTTTTGATAAGGGAAGAAATTGCTGAGTTTTTCACCAGCATGCTCGATTGCCAAGACCAAGCCGGCACAAAATTGTCCAGCCGAGAAGTGCATTTTCATCAATTGTAATGTCTCGTTCCAAAATCCTTCTGGAACAACTGCATTTATACCGTGATCCCCGATAATTGCCAATTTATGGTCTTCTGTAGAAACGTAAATGAGTACACCATTTTGATCTTTGGTTTCGTTCATCTTTAGTTCATAGAAGATTTCTATAGCCCTTTGATAGGCTTCTCCACTGCACTTTGTTTCAAGGTGTACACGAATTTCGCCAGAGGTTCTATCTTCGGCTTTACCAATCGCTTCGATCAGTGATTTCTCTTCAACTGAACTTAGAAATTTTGTCATTAGAAGTTAACTTCTGGCGCTTTATCCGACCCTTTAGTAGCTTCGAAATAAGCCTTTGGAGCATAACCAAACATACCTGCAAAAAGGTTGGTAGGGAATGAACTTACCTTGGTGTTGTATGTCCGAACTACATCATTGAATTTTTTCCTTTCGGTAGAGATTCGGTTTTCTGAACCTTCCAATTGAGATTGTAATTCGCTGAAGTTCTTGTTTGCTTTTAGATCAGGATAATTTTCTGTAACCATCAAAAGGCGCGATATAGCACTTGACAGGCCATCCTGAGCTTGCTGAAATCTTTTCAAACCAGCTTCATCTAAGTTATTTGCATCAAGTTTAACTTGAGTAGCACTTGCTCTAGCGGTAACAACTGCTTCCAAAGTTGATTTTTCGAAATTGGCAGCACCTTTAACGGTATTTACCAAGTTAGGGATCAAATCGGCTCGGCGTTGATACACATTTTCCACTTGCGCCCATGCTGAATTAACATTCTCACGCTCTTTAACTAAGCCGTTGTAGGAACATCCACCTGCTCCAAAAAGAATGAAAACAAAAAGAATTACGACTCCAATGACTACGGTACTTTTCATGTTGCATAACAGTTTTTAGAAATAAGAAAACCGGGACGAACAATTGCTGTTCCCCCGGTTAAATTTATGGCAAAATAACCGTTATGCGACGGCAAGCCGGAAATTAAGCGGTGGAATTTGTCCGGCCGCTGACATTCTGTCTAGAATTTCAGAGTAAATCGATACTATGAATTCTATGAATTGGAATTACAATGCCTCCTTTTAACATGATTGCAGAATCGGTTGTTGCCCAAATTGTAGTATCAACCATTTTACTGCCATCGCGGTCTTCAAAAACAATTTTTACTTTGTTATGGTAGAGGTTTGATAAGATCGTTGCACGTTCAAGCAAGTTTCTTCTTTCTTGAGCCGATTCAACAGATTTCAAAACTTCTTCGCGAGGGAAAAATAATTTTTTAAGTGACTCTTTTTCCACCAGAGGTACGTTGCGCATAGGATTGTGTGTTTAAATTTGTTCGTTTGTTGTCTGTTACGAACACACCTTTTTCTGGTTACAATGCCTTCTACCCTCCCTTTTGGGCAATAAGCTGAATTTGAACCACGGTTTTATCTTCCGGTTTAATCTCGAAACGCCTGTCAATCCTACGGTTCACGATCCAAGCGACTTCATCGTCCACACAAAGTAGCACTTGCGATTTTTTTTCCTCTGAATTCAATTTTAGATCCTTGAAAAAAGCGCTTAATTTTTTTCTCCCAACCATGCCTGAAGGGTAGAAGTAATCGGCATTTCGAGGGTTTCTTATACTGAAATTACAACCCGCAAAAGCACCACTCATAAGCACCATATCACACTTGTTTTCTTCCACAAAATCAGGCACTTCCGTTAATACACTGACTTTTAATTCCCAAACAACACCGATTTTCTCCTCTGAAACTGTTGCATCGTCTTGATAAACAGATATATGCAGCCTGTCGGCTCTTGCTGTAGAAGTGCCAATTTGATAGGTGAGTTCTTTCGTCTTTGTAAGATTAGCAGCCATTTGCTGACAAAGAGCCCACGAAAATCCCCATTCTCCCAAAATGTGAAACAGCACCAAGGTAGGTTCGGGCAATTCTAACAATTTTTGTTTATCGATTCGAAGCCCTGTGCTTGTTGAGTTTTCTAGAATTACACCTGATTGATCGATGAAAAAATCCAGTAAGTTTTGTTCAGATTTCAAACGTGTGCAAGTTTCTGCCAAGATGTTTGAGGCCTCCGGGTTTAACTGCTTCATCTTCGGCAGTATCAATTCACGCAAAAAGTTTCGTCGGTACTTCAGGCTTTTGTTGCTTTTATCTTCCCGCCAAGCAATTCCTAAATCTTTCAATCCTTCATCAATAGCTTGCGCAGAAACGGTCAACATCGGACGCGCAACATGGTCGTTCAGTTCACGCATTCCCGACAAGCCTTTTCCGCCCGAGCCTCTCAACAGTTGAAGCAATAATGTTTCAGCTTGGTCTTCTTCGTGATGCGCAGTGAGTACAGCTGTATATTTCTCTTCTTTGTTTAGTTTCGAAAACCAATTATAACGAATCTGTCGAGCATTCGACTGAATATTCTGGTTGGCTCCATTTTTCATGTCGTTGGAGGCGTCTAAAACATGGCACTTCCGGTTTTCAGCCAGTGCTTTGTCCTCTACAAAACGAGCATCTGCATTCGAATCTTCGCCTCGCAAGCCATAATTCACATGCGCAATCTCGAATGTATAATTGAGCAATTCCAAGATTTTCCACAGCAACATCGAGTCTTTTCCTCCGCTGCATGCCAACAGAAGCTTGCTGTTTTCGGCAAACATTCCCCACTGTTGAAGCTTTCCTGCAACAAGGTCAATTACTTGTTTAGTTCCTTCAGACATTGGATCAATGCTTCTGCTTTTAGTAAACATTCTTCATATTCTTGGTCGGCATCAGATCTAATTGTAATGGCTCCACCGGTGCTAAAACTAAGCAATCCCGAATCGGCATTCCATAGGAAGCTACGAATTACCACATTCAGATCTAGGCGTTCAGGGCCATCAAAATAGCCTATAGTGCCCGAATATAACTCTCTGCGGAAGGTTTCCGTTTCATCGGCAATTTCCATCGCCCGAATTTTGGGTACACCGGTCATTGAGCCCATGGGGAAAGCCGTTTCAATCAAATCGCAATGTTTCAAACCAGGTTCTATTTTCGCTTCAACGGTGCTGATCATTTGGAAAACGCGGTTGTAAGGATAAATGCCGCATAATTCTTTCACTTGAACGCTTCCAGGTTGGGCAAAATGCGAAAGATCATTTCTAACCAAATCGGTAATCATGATGTTTTCGGCGCGCTCTTTAGGATCAACTTTTAGTTTTTCAATAGTCGCTAGATCTGTATCAATATCGCCTGTTCGCCTCGCAGTACCTTTGATTGGTTGTGAAATTACAACATCCGCATTGCGGGTAATAAATCGTTCTGGACTTGATCCGATCAGCCAAGCATTTTTCCACTTGAGCAGCGATGCAAATGGCGAGGGCGACTGGCTATTTAGTTTTTCAAATAATTTAATTGGATCGAGGTCGAGAATGTTCGCGCTAAAGCGGATGCAGTAATTCGTTTCGTAAATGTCGCCTCTCTTGAGGTGCTCTCTGATTTTTTGAAACTGTTTTCTGTATTCTTCTCTTGTCGTATCGGCCGTTATTTCGATATTCTGAAGCTCAAATTTCCTTTCTAAGGCAATACAATTGGCGGGCAATTCACCTTTTTGGATGAATTCTCCGTTTCGCTTTTCGCCCAAAATCACCTCGGGCAGAAATGCACCAGCAAGCGGGAATCCCGACAATGCCGGATGCTGACTGGTTAGATTTTCGAAGCTGTTTTTTAAATCGTATGAAAAAAACACAGGAAGAATAGAATGCTGTCGAGCTTCCAACTCATTCTTAAAAGCAAGCCAAGCCTCCGAGGTGCCTTCTTGGCAAACGATCGGAAGGTTGTTTGATGCCATCAAAAGATGATTCCAACGCCCATATTGGTCGGCATAGCCATTCGAATCGAGATACATCATGTAGTCGTATTCGCTTGAAATAGCCTTTAATTGTTCTGTACTTGGGCGATTCATCTTTGTCACTTCCAGACCCGCAAGGTAGTAAAGGGCTATGAACCTTGATATTTCAGAAGAGAATTGTACGAATTTCAGCCATCAACAATTGAGTTCTAATAATTCGCGACCGAAACCTGGTGGTCATTCGGCTTTTTGCCGTTATTTAGAGCATTATTATGTCTCTCTTTCACACTTTAGGTCACTACTTTCTGTTTATCGCTCAGGTTTTCAGCAAGCCGCAACAATGGAAGCGCTTCTGGAGGCAATTTATTTTTGAAGTGAATTCGCTTGGGATTAACTCCCTGCCCATTGTGGGGATCATCTCTATGTTCGTAGGTGCAGCCCTAACTATTCAAACAGCATTCAACATCGATAGCCCTTTCATCCCGCTTTATGCGGTTGGACTTGCCACACGCGATTCGATTATTTTGGAATTTTCGCCGACAATTATCAGTTTGATTTTAGCGGGTAAAGTAGGTTCAAGCATTGCCTCTGAACTTGGAACGATGCGAGTTACCGAGCAAATTGATGCCTTAGAAATCATGGGAGTAAATTCAAGCTCCTTTTTGGTATTGCCGAAAATTATAGCCGCCTTATTCATTAATCCATTTCTGGTAATCATTTCAATGGCCATCGGGATGGCGGGTGGATGGTTTTTCGGTTTGCTGGCGGGTGTTATTACAACTACAGAGTTCGTTTACGGAGTGAAGTATGCTTTTCAGCCGTTTTACATCACTTATGCCTTACTTAAAACTGTTGTATTTGCCTTTCTAATCACATCAATTTCCGCCTACTTCGGTTATTACACCGCAGGCGGAGCTTTAGAAGTGGGCGCGTCGAGTACAAAAGCAGTGGTTTACAGCAGCATTTTCTTGTTGCTAACCAATTTCCTACTTACCCAGATGTTGTTGTCATGATTGAAATTCAACACATCAACAAATCGTTCGAAGACAGGCAAATTCTCAACGATGTTTCTGTAGTTTTTGAGGAGGGTAAGACCAACTTGGTGATTGGCGGAAGCGGATCTGGAAAAACCGTGATGATGAAATGTATGGTTTCGCTATATACGGTTGATAGTGGAAAAATTCTCTACGATGGCCGTGATTTCACATTGAGTACTGAAGATGAGAAACGCGATATTCGGAAGGATTTTGGAATGGTTTTTCAAGGTGGAGCATTGTTCGATTCCCAAACGGTGGCCGAAAACGTTGCTTTCCCTTTGGAAATGTTTGCCAATATGACTTTAGCAGAACGCAACGAACGTGTTGATTTTTGCTTAAACAGAGTAAACCTCACAGCAGCGCACGATTTGTATCCAAGTCAAATTAGTGGAGGGATGAAAAAGCGGGTTGCGATTGCCCGAGCGATTGCCCTGAACCCTCGATATCTTTTTTGTGATGAACCCAATTCAGGTTTAGATCCATATACTTCCATTGTGATTGATAACCTCATCCAGGAAATTACGGAAGAGTTCAACATCACTACAATAATCAACACCCACGACATGAACTCGGTGCTTGAAATCGGGCAAAAGATCATTTACCTGAACAAAGGTCAGAAATGGTGGGAAGGCGACAAGCACTCGATTCTTGAAACCGACAACGAAGAAGTGAACAATTTCGTTTATGCCTCCGAGCTTTTCAAGCGCATCCGAAAAGCTTCCAGATAACATCATGCAACATCCTCGTGAACTATCGATCTCCGGCTTCAATTACTCGCTTCCGGAAGAAAAAATAGCAAGCCATCCGCTCGCCGAAAGAGATGCTTCGAAATTATTGATTTATCAATCTGGAACTATCCGAGATGCCCAATTCAAGAATCTTCCCAACGAATTGGAGCCTGGCGACCTTTTGGTTTTTAATCACACACGCGTTGTACAGGCTCGACTTCATTTCTTGAATCAAAATGGTGGAAGAGTCGAAGTATTTTGCTTAGAGCCTGCAGGATCTGTTCGGGACATTCCTTCTGCAATGCTACAGCATGGAAGTGCAGAATGGATTTGTTTGGTTGGGCATGCTAAAAAGTGGAAAGATGGTGAAGTATTGCAATTGCTATTTCCAGGGAGCGATGTGAGTTTATCGGTATCGATGCAGGGTAGGGAAGGTGATGCTTTTCGCATTAGTTTCGAATGGAGCGATCAGGATCTTTGCTTTGCAGATGTGCTGGAGAAAGTTGGGAATTTGCCATTGCCGCCTTATTTGAAGCGGGAAGTGGTGCCCTCCGATAAGGAGCGATACCAAACTGTTTATGCCCGTGAAAAGGGATCTGTTGCGGCTCCAACCGCCGGTTTACACTTTACCGACCAGGTTTTTGAAGACCTGAAAAGTCAAGGTATCGTAACCGATTATCTAACCTTACACGTTGGTGCTGGAACTTTCAAACCCATGAAAGCGGCAACCATGGAAGGCCACCAGATGCACGAAGAGGAAGTGATTATCGGTCTTGATTTTATCCGCCGAATGGCGAAGTGCAAAGGAAGAATTGTTGCAGTGGGGACTACCTCGTTGCGTTCGCTCGAGAGTTTGTATTGGACCGCCCTGCGGATTTTCAATCAACCCGAAACGTCTTTGAATATTCAGGTGAAACAATGGGAGCCTTACGAATACGAAATGAATCAACTGCCTGAGTTTACTTCATTGCTGCTAAACCTAATCGATCGTATGGAAGAGGCAAGGATGGATACACTCAAAGGGCATACAGGCTTGATGGTGGCTCCGGGTTATCGCATCCAAACTGCTCAAAAATTAATCACCAACTTCCATCAGCCCGAAAGCACTTTGTTGTTATTGGTGAGCGCATTTATTGGTGAAGATTGGCGAAAAGTTTACCAACACGCACTCGACAATCAGTATCGTTTTTTGAGCTATGGTGATAGCTCATTGTTGCATCGCCAGTAAAAGCGAAGCCCCGATAATCTATTGACTATCGGGGCTTCGACTAATTTGTGGTTACCGATTAGTGAGCAACCGTAATTTTCTGTGTGCTAATTCCTTTTTCAGTGATTACTTGAAGGGTGTAAATCCCATTGGCAAGATCAGATGTTGGAATTGATTCAGTAACGGAAAGAGATGATTCAATATTGCGGGTAGTAACAATTCTACCTTGGATATCAAGTACATTTAAAGTAGCCGACATTGCATTGTCCATCGACATTACGATGTTGATGTTTGCATCAGCTGGATTCGGGTAAACCGCTAACTTAATTCCTGCATCTGTTGCCTTCAAACCAGCAACCTCAGGATCGAATGATAATTGGAAACATGGCGTGAATGTCCAACCACGGAACCAGTTAATTGCATTGTCAACTCCAAATGGACCATAAGCACGAGTGCTTTCGTCATCATCACCTTGTTGCGCGTAGAAATTGAATTTCTTGGTTTCGTCGGTTGTAGAAACAACAAGTAGGTAAACTTTATCTTCAGCAAGATCTACTGGAGGATCGAAAAGAACTGTTTTGTATTGTGTTCCTGAAGGATGTGTGTTATCGAGTACATAATCGGCAATATTGATGATGTTTTCGATATCTGCAGCGTCGCGAATTTCGATCGTTAATTCAACAGGGTAATTTGCAGTACCAACTGGGCGAGGCATTGCGAGATTTGCAGCGTAAATTGTTCCTGCTGCTTTTGTGTAGAAGAATTGACCAACTTTATAAGCATCGTAAGGCGCAGCAGAACCGCTTAATGACTCTGAATATGATCCAGTTAAATTGGCTACTGGAGAGTAGATGTATTCGGAGATATCGAATTGGTCTGTACGGGTGTTGTTGTTAGCAGTAAAGTCGCCTTCTGCAACAATAGTAGCAGAAAGAGTGTACGTTCCAATTTGGTCTGGAGTGTAGTTGGTTAAGAAGTATAGAGTATCTGTTTGAAGCGGTGCAATTACACCAACGAGATCAGATCCACTAGCCACTGAAGCACCATTGAACTGAACATCGTAGTTTACTGTGAAAGATGCAGCATTAAGCGCATTATTCGTTACAACTACACCATAAACAAGCGTATCGGCCTGTGACAAAGGCGTAATGTCGTAATCGAGTAACACGGGATCCATGCTATAAAGATTTACCAAATCTAAATCCACTGCAGGAACAGAAACATTTGTTATTGTTAAATCATCTACAAGCCAAGAATATCCTCCATCATCGGACCAGTAACGGAAGCGAATCCAAACCTGCGACTGACCTGCTAGTTGATCAGCAAAAATAGATTTCAACTCACCATTTGCCGTTGGGCTACCAATGGTTTGACCTTGTGCATTTAAGCCATACAATGGCAAGTCGGTATTGTCGCCTAAAAGTGTGAAGTTGTTTCCATCGAGTGAATACCAAACTTGTGCAGAGTCGCGGAATTTCGCGTAGTACTGCTCAAAGTTTACAGTTAATGGAGCAACTGCAGCTGTGAGGTCTATTGGACCAACCGTGAATGTTGAATTTGCAAATTGAGCAGCAGCGTTGAATCCGAAATAATCGAACAGTGCGTATCCGTTTGCTGCGCTGCTTGATGCAAATGCCGCATTGAAGAAGCCGCCGTTTCCAATAGTTGCATTGGTACCAAATACCCACTCGCTAGAAGAGCCAGAAGCAACGTTTTGAGTAAATACCGTACTATCGCTGAAGTCGTTTGAATACAGCGTGTCGATAAATGTAATGTTTACCGCAGCACCGTTGTGTGGATCTGTTGGGATTTGATCAGCAGACACAACTTGTTTTGCCGTGGCAACTTCGTGAGAAGGTTTAACACGTTGTTGTGCGTTTAATGCAGATCCAACAAGAACCAATGACAGGAGTAAAAGTCTGTTTTTCATGGTTATTGATTTTAAAAATTAATGTTGACGTTCAAATTTAGTTTGCAAAGAAATGGAAATGAGCGACAAAAAAAATCATTTATCAGAATTTGAAACCACAAATGGCTTGATTCCAACACGATTTGCCGACGATATTTTGATGAAGTAAAAGCCATTGGAAAGTGCTGAAACATCCAAGAAGAATTTATCAACACCTTGATAAGCAGTATTTTGAGATATTATTTGTCCGTTAACACCAAGAATTTCAATGTTGGAAGTTTCTTGTGATACTGGGATTGTAACTGTAAGCTGATTATCGGCTGGGTTTGGAAAAATACCAAAATCAATAGACTTCATCTGGGTCAACCCATTCAAGGTAGTATCAATGATAGGGAAGATCGCAAAGTCTACATTTAGATCCCAGTTATCGATCATTCTCCGCCAATCGCCATTCCATGTTTCCCAACTTTGACCTAAGGCAATTATACTGTCGTTGGCAGAATGCATGATCGCTAGTGTATCTTCTGGCTGCATGCCTTCAGTAAAACTGATGCTTAAGCCGTATGGCGATGTCACCAAAACTGGATTGTTGAAGGGCAAATAATTATAACCTGTTTCTGGGGTTAAACCAGCCACTAGGTTAGTGATTGGAAATGAAACAGAATCGATCGTTTCTTTTGGGCCAACAATAAATGGAACTGTTGTTTGAGCTGTGATATCATGACGACGAAGCTTAAGCCAAATATTGCTTAACTCGGGCTGAGACGACACTTCATTTTTAACAGCAAACCAAACAATTGCGCCTAAAACACTATAAGGTTGGGTTGGAACAAAGGCTTGTAATTTCTCTCTATCAGCATACCCATTGGTTCCAGATGCATAACCTCCATTAGGAGCTGCAACAACAGAAGATCCGTTAGAAATGTAGAAGGTGTTGATTGTGTCTGTTTGTGCCGACAACCCAAATGGGAACAATAGAAATAGGAGATACTTTTTCATGCTTTGGCAAATAAATAAAAAAACCCCTTAAGCTGAAGATGCTCAAGGGGTTTTATGAGACTAAATTTTATTGCGATTAGTGAGCAATAACTACTTTTTGGCTAGAAACACCATTGTTGCTTTCAATTTGCAAAGTGTAAATACCGTTTGCAAAGTCAGAAAGAGTAAGGATGTCTTTGTAAGACAATACGTTACCTTTTACGTTTTTGTTGAATACAACTTTACCGTTGATGTCGATCAAGTTTACATTGATTGAAGATGCATTGTTCAATGTGAAGTTGATAGTAAGTTGATCAGCAGCAGGATTTGGAGATACGGTTAGCAAACCAGCATTGTTGATATCGTTGAAACCGATAGTTTCGTCGAAGTTCAAAGCAATTGCAGGAGTGTAATCCCAACCAGTAAACCAGTTGATAGCGCCGCTTGCTCCAAAAGGACCATAAACCAATGTGCCTGCATCAGCATCTCCGCCTTGAGCGTAGAAATTGAATTGCTTGTCAGTATCAAGGTTACCCATTGAAGCTAAGTAAGAAGTTGCAGACAAATCGTAAGGCGAAGAAAGACCGATAGTAAACCAAGATGGAGTTAATGGGTGAGTTGAAGTCAATTGGAAACCTTCGAAAGCTACTGGAGTATTCAAATCGGCAGCAGTGAAAAGCTCAAGTTGCAATTCGATGTCAGATGAAGCAGCAAGAGCAGCATCACGAGCAACTGCGATGTCAAATCCACGAAGAGTTGCAGGATTTTTCACGAAGAAGAATTGACCAACTTTGAATGGATCGTAAGGAGCAGTTGCACCCGCTTGAGTAATATCACCAACTACATCTAAACCTTGGATACCAGTCCATTGGTTCTGTGTGTAAGTAAGAACATTAGCTCCTTGGTTGTTATCAGGAGTAACATCAACGCTATCAGAAGTCAAATTGATTTCGATAGTGTAAGCTCCGATTGCAGTAGGAACGAAGTTAGAAAGAGCAGTGATGTTTACTGTTTCGAAAGGAGCAACTACTTGTGCAGGTGTTGAACCTGAAGCAACAGAGTTTCCAGCAAGTTTGATGTTGTAGTTAATTACAGTGTTTTGTGGAACATATCCTTCGTTGGTAACTGTAACGGTTGAGTTGATTGAATCAGCTTGTGAAATTGCAATGATGCCCATTTCGTAGTCATTCACGATGTCAGCAACATAGATATTGTTTAAAACAAGATCGTTAGCAGGAGGAACAACCAAAGCAACGTCATCAATCATCCAGCTGTAAGCACAACC
>CAMCXT010000048.1 GCA_945883545.1 Chitinophaga pinensis
GTTTCTACACACAAGCGGAAATCTATGAAGTGGTTCAATACGCCTCTCAGCGAAATATCACCATCGTTCCAGAAATCGAAATGCCCGGTCATGCCATGGCTGCACTCGCGGCTTATCCGCAGTTTTCGTGCACTGGCGGACCATTCACGGTGCCCGGGAAATGGGGCGTTTTCGATGATGTATTTTGTCCGAAGGAAGAAACCTTTCTATTTCTTGAGCAAGTGCTCGATGAAGTATGCAGGCTTTTCCCTGGAAAATTCATCCACATTGGAGGCGACGAATGTCCTAAAACACGTTGGAAAACCTGCAAGAATTGTCAGAAACGTATCCAAGACGAAAACCTTAAAGACGAGCACGAGCTGCAGAGCTATTTTATCCAACGCATGGAGAAATACCTGAACGGAAAAGGCCGGCAAATCATAGGTTGGGATGAAATTTTAGAAGGCGGTTTAGCACCCAAAGCTGCTGTGATGAGCTGGCGTGGCACGGAAGGCGGCATAGAAGCAGCACGATTGAAACATCCTGTGGTGATGACGCCCGGAACGCATTGCTATTTCGATCATTATCAGGGAAATCCTCGACAAGAAACCATCGCCATCGGCGGATTTACACCACTCGAAAAGGTGTATCAATTCGATCCAATTCCTGCTGATTTAAATGCTGACGAACGGCAGTATATTCTTGGAGCTCAGGCAAATGTGTGGACTGAATACATCCCCAACGAAGAACATGTTGAGTATATGGCGCTACCGCGGATGGCAGCCATGGCGGAAGTACTTTGGAGCTATCCAGAAAAACGAGATTATGCCGATTTTTTCAGGCGGATAGTGTGGCTGCAAAATTCCTACGATGAAGCAGGTTACAATTATAGCAGGAGCTTCCTTCGCCCACAAATCAATACTTTTTCGAAAAACGGGGAATTGTGGATGAAACTCGATCCTCCATCGCCCGACAAACAACTGAACTATCGAATTTTACAAGCCGATTTGTCGATCCTTTTGCCTGCTCAAGAAGGGAAGGGCGAGATTCCGATTTCCATCCAACAAGTGCCTCAGGAAAGGATGACTATCGAAGCCTGGATTGCCGGTGATGAAACGAAAACTGTTGTGGGCTTTATGCCTTTGTTTATCAGCCGTGCAACGGCGAAAGCAGTCACGTTAAAAACACAGCCATCGAAACATTATCCCGGTAGCGGATCTGGCACGCTCACCGACGGCGTTTCGGCAACCTTACCGAGAATTAACAGCGAATGGTTGGGCTGGAGTGGCGACGATGTAGAAATGACTGTGGATTTAGGTGTAAAAACGAAAATCTCGGAAGTATCGATCGGACAATTGGTCGATCACATGAATTGGATTTACGAACCAAGTGAATGGAAGATTTCAATTTCTGAGGATGGTTTGAATTACCAAGCTGTAGCAACTCAACTATCACCGAAGTCGACTCTTCGTAAGGTTCATTTTAAATTCATCGGGAAGAACGCTCGTTATGTACGTATTGAAGCCAAGAATCCGGGCAAAATCCCAGATGGGAAAGCTGGAGCAGGCGAATCTTCCTGGATGATGTTCGACGAAATATATGTGAATTGATGGCCTCCAACCGACGACAATTTTTGAAACTTTCAGCCCTCAGCGTTACAGCTGCCGGCTTGACATCGGGCTTGCTTGCCCAATCTGAAACCAAGAAAGGACCGATCGTTTTATCCACTTGGAATTTCGGGCTTAAGGCAAACGAAGAAGCATGGAAGATTTTGGGAAAAGGTGGTTTCGCGCTCGATGCCGTTGAAGCTGGTGTAAAGTTGGTTGAAGCAGATCCAACAGAACGATCGGTTGGTTATGGTGGAAGGCCCGATCGCGATGGGATTGTGACTTTGGATGCGTGCATCATGGACGACCAGTTGCATATTGGTTCGGTGGCTGCATTGGAAAATATCATGCATCCTGTTTCTGTGGCTCGTGCAGTGATGGAAAAATCGCCACATGTGATGTTTGTAGGCGATGGTGCATTGCAATTTGCGCTGAGTCAGGGCTTTGAAAAAACGAATTTACTCACGCCTGAATCGGAAGCTGAATGGAAAGAGTGGTTGAAGAAATCGGAATACAAGCCCAAGGTGAATATCGAAAACCATGATACCATTGGTATGATTGCGTTGGATGCTCAAGGTCGATTGTCGGGCGCGTGCACAACTTCGGGCATGGCGTTTAAAATGCACGGTAGAGTTGGCGATTCGCCGATTATAGGTGCTGGATTGTATGTAGATGGAGAAGTTGGAGCCGCAACGGCAACAGGTCATGGCGAGGAAGTGATTCGCATTGCTGGTTGTCATTTGGTGGTTGAACTCATGCGACAAGGCCGCACACCCGAGGAGGCTTGCAAGGAAGCAGTGGCAAGGGTTTACAAGCGACAAAAGCACCGCATCAATGAGATTCAAGTTGGGTTTATCGCCCTCAACACAGCCGGCGAGCATGGTGCATTTTGCGTTCAACCAGGCTTCAGTTATGCCCGTATGGATGCGCAAAGCAATGTGTTGATTAATTCGGGAAGTCAGATTTAACGTTCTCGCAGTATTTCCCAATGGGAATCTTGTTTGGAAAAGCAGATGAAGTTAATGACTTCATGTTGCATGTATTATAATTGAGAGTTTTCCAAGTCTTGAGAATTAGATTACTTGCTTTCACAAGAGTCCTTCGGAACTATTGCAACAGCTTATGCATGGAATAAACTGTAAAAACTAATTGTGGCAATTCAATTAATCGTAATATTGCAATAAATAAATCTAAGAGATGGGAGCAACCAAAACTGATCAATACACCGAGCGGCAATTGCGCTTAGCAACAATTATCAAAGCGCTCGGACATCCAGCTCGCATAGCAATTGTAGAATATTTACTCAAGGTTGATAGCTGCATTTGTGGCGACATAGTCGATGAGCTTCCCTTGGCTCAAGCCACAGTATCGCAGCACCTGCGTGAACTAAAGTCTGCCAACCTCATCAAAGGTGAAATTGAAGGCACTGCTATTTGCTATTGCTTAAACCAAGAAACATGGAGCCTGCTTAATGAAGAACTCCAACTTATATTCAAAACCCTGCAAGCCAAAAACAATAGCGCTTGCTGTTAATCTTCAAAACCCCAACCTATGAACTTGCTCATTTTATGTACCGGCAATTCTTGTAGATCGCAAATTGCTGAAGGGTGGTTTCGCCATTATGCACCCGCTGGAACACAGGTTTACAGCGCTGGAGTTGAAACCCATGGCGTGAATCCGAAAGCCATTGAAACCATGAAAGAAGCTGGAATCGATATTTCGAAACATACTTCTAATCATGTAGACGAATACCGCGATGTGCCTTTTGATTTTGTGATCACAGTGTGCGACAATGCCAAAGAACGTTGTCCGTATTTCCCGACAAATGCACAAAAGTTTCACTACAATTTCCCAGATCCGGCAAAGGGCACAGGCACTGAAGAAGAAATCAACAATGCGTTTCGGGAGGTTCGGGAAATGATCAGGGTGTATGCAGAAGAATTCGTTCAAAATCATATACAATGACACAGCCCAACTGCGCTCCAATGACAGACCGTAAGAAGTTGTCTTTCTTAGACAGGTACCTCACGCTTTGGATTTTCATGGCTATGGGAGCCGGATTACTGATCGGCTATGCTTCCCCGGAGACAGTCGCCCACATGAATGATCTTTCAACGGGAACCACTAACGTGCCACTGGCGATTGGGTTGATCTTGATGATGTATCCGCCGCTGGCGAAAGTAAACTACGCTGAAATCCCCAAGGTTTTTAGAAACATCAAAGTGCTTGGAACTTCGCTGCTTTTAAATTGGGTGATCGGTCCGCTGCTGATGTTTGTGCTTGCCGTGCTGTTTTTGCCAGATAAGCCAGAATACATGTCGGGTTTGATTTTGATCGGAATTGCCCGTTGCATCGCGATGGTGATAGTTTGGAATGAACTTGCTGATGGGAACCGCGAATACGCTGCGGGTTTGGTTGCCATGAACAGTGTTTTCCAAGTGATTTTTTATGCTTTTTATGCTTGGTTGTTTATCACCGTTTTGCCCGAATGGATCGGCTTGAAAGGCATGGAAGTAAACATCGAAATGTCGCAAATTGCTGAAAGTGTGTTTATTTACCTCGGCATTCCGTTTCTTGCTGGACTCATTTCCAGGTTTACGCTCACCCGGATGTTTGGAGAGGAATGGTACCGATTGAAGTTTATCCCTTTGATTTCTCCAATCACCTTGATAGCCTTGCTTTTTACCATCATAGTGATGTTCAGCCTCAAAGCAGATTCAGTGATCGAACTGCCGCTGGATGTGCTGCGGATTGCCATCCCACTGATGATCTATTTTGCACTGATGTTCTTCATTAGCTTCCTATTAGCCAAACGTTTAGGTGCTGATTATAGTCAGTCGGCAGCAATTTCCTTCACCGCAGCGGGCAACAATTTCGAGTTGGCCATTGCTGTTTCGATCGCCGTTTTCGGTATCGCCAGCGGACAAGCATTTGCAGGAGTTATTGGCCCATTGGTGGAAGTACCTGCTTTGATTTTATTGGTAAATGCGGCCTTCTGGTTTCGGGATAAATGGTTTGTTAAAAGCTAATTAAAACTTACCGCAAATCCCCAAGTTGAGCAGCCCGTAAGGCCCGACACCGGCTTCGACCATAAAGCCAACGTTGTAATTGGTATACATTTTCACACCTAACAAGCCTCCAATCAGATTCACGCTGCCCTGGTTGTCGATTCCGGAGCTTGAAAAGGTTACTTGACTTGCGATTTGTCGCCCTGCCCAAGCATTGATATAGGTATCAACCGCGTGCGGATTGAATTTCAACATGAAACTCTTGTTTAACCAACGTGTGAGGTGAAAGGAAACTTTTGCACCGAAGTAATAATAGTTTACATCATATGCTGGAGCGCCTGGATCTTTGAACTGACGTTGATTCCAGCCAAAAAATGCACCTAATCCGACGTCGCTTCTTACACCATATTCCAAACCGGCAAAAACTGGCAGCCGAGAAGTGAGGAATTGCTTGCTGCGGTAAAGTCCCGTGCTGGTGTGCAAATCGGCGACTAACATGCCTTCATCGAACGACTGCGTGAATTTTTTTCTTTGTGCGGCAACATCATTTGCGAAAAACGCCAACGATATCAACAATATAAAAATCCGAAGACCTGCCTTCATAACCTGATTTATTTGATTTGAATACCCAATTCTTGAAGTTGTGCTTGATTCACTTGACTTGGCGCATCGATCATCATATCGCGACCCGAATTGTTTTTCGGGAATGCGATGAAATCACGAATAGAATCAACTCCACCAAAAATAGAACACAAACGGTCGAATCCAAGTGCGATACCTCCATGCGGTGGTGCGCCATATTCAAAAGCATTCATCAAGAACCCAAATTGGTTCTGCGCTTCTTCGTCGCTGAATCCTAACAAGGTAAACATCTGCTTTTGAAGTGCGCGGTCGTGAATACGGATCGAACCTCCACCAATCTCAACGCCATTGATTACTAGATCGTATGCATTGGCACGCACATTTCCTGGATCGGTGTCGATCAAATGAAAATCTTCTGTTTTTGGAGATGTAAACGGATGGTGCATGGCATGATAACGGCCATTTTCTTCATCCCATTCGAGCAATGGAAAATCAACTACCCAAAGCGGCGAAAATTTGTCTCTTGGCCTAAGGCCCAAACGATTGCCCATTTCCAAACGCAACTCATTGAGCGCTTTACGTGTTTTAGTTTCTACACCAGCGAGGATAAGAATCAAATCGCCAGGTTTCGCGTTTGCTTGATCTGCAAAGGCTTTCAGTTGATCGGGTGTGAAAAATTTATCGACCGACGACTTCAATGAGCCATCAGCTGCGTAGCGGATGTAGATCAATCCACCAGCGCCAATTTGCGGACGTTTCACCCAGTCGGTGAGCTCGTCGACTTGCTTGCGGGTGTATTCTGAACAACCTTCAGCCACAATTCCGCCCACAAATTCTGCTTGATCGAAAACCACGAAACCACAATTTCTAGTGCTCGCTGTGAAATTACAAAACTCCATTCCGAAACGCGTATCAGGCTTGTCGGAACCATAACGTTCCATTGCCTCTGCGTAGGTCATTCGGGGGAAATCCTTCAAGTCGAGGTTCTTCACTTCAACAAAAAGATTGCGCACCAAACCTTCGAAAATGTTGAGGATATCCTCTTGGGTGATGAAGGAAAGTTCACAATCGATCTGGGTGAACTCTGGTTGCCTATCGGCACGAAGGTCTTCATCGCGGAAGCACTTCACCACTTGGTAGTAACGGTCGAAGCCAGCAACCATAAGGATTTGCTTGAACGTTTGAGGGCTTTGTGGAAGCGCATAAAATTCACCTGGATTCATCCTAGATGGCACAATGAAATCGCGTGCTCCTTCGGGAGTCGACTTGATCAAAACAGGCGTTTCCACTTCGATAAATTGCTGTGCATCCAAGTATCTACGAATAGATCCCGACAAGCGGTGACGCATCTCAAGATTGGCACGAACCACATTTCTACGTAAATCGAGGTAACGGTATTTCATGCGGAGATCGTCGCCTCCATCGGTATCGTCTTCGATGGTAAATGGAGGTGTTTTCGACGCGTTGAGCACCTCAAGTTCAGTTACTTGGATCTCAACTTCCCCGGTAGGGATATTTAAATTTTTTGCCGAACGCTCACGCACGATGCCTGTTGCGCGAAGCACGAATTCACGTCCCATTTTCCGGGCTTCTTGGCAAAGCGTAGCGTTATCGTCCATGTTGAACACCAATTGCGTGATGCCATAACGATCGCGAAGATCGATGAAGGTCATACCTCCAAGATCTCTTGATTTGGCAAGCCAGCCGGTAAGTGTAACAGTTTCGCCTGCATGTGCAAGTCTAAGTTCCCCGCATTGATGTGTTCTGAGCATGTGTTTCGGATAACGTGTAATTCCAGTATGCGAAAATAGTTTGCTTTCGCACGGTGTTGGATTGGTGTTTCAACCTTTTTTTAACATGATTCGTCAATTTAACTTTAATCTCTGTGGTTTTCGCAGTGTATTCTGTTAACTTTGTGATCGGTAAGCAAGGTCATGGTAAGGAAAATTGAACAGCCCGAATGCGCCCATTGCGATTCAAGATCTAAATCAGTTTTTTGCGATCTGCATGGTGCACAACTTGATTCCCTGAATGAAGATAAAGGTTGCAGTTTATTTCGCAAAGGCCAGATCATCTTCAATGCAGGTGCTTATCCGCATGGTCTTTACTGTGTTCAAGAAGGCAAAATCAAAATTTTCAGAATTGGCGACGAAGGCAAAGAACAAATCGTTCGACTTGCCCGTGAAGGCGATATTTTAGGCTACAGAGCCTTATTAAGCGGAGATAAATATTCATCCTCTGCAGAAACTTTAGAGGACGCGAAAATTTGCTTTATCCCCAAAGCTGCATTTCTTGGTTTGGTAGCAAACAACGGAGTTTTGTCGATGCAGTTGATGAAATTGCTCTCCGAAGACCTAAAATTTGCAGAACACCGAATTACCGATTTGGCTCAAAAATCGGTTCGTGAAAGAGTCGCTGAAGCCTTGTTGTACCTGCATCAAACCTATGGTTTAGAAAGCGACGGACAAACCATTTCAGTGGCGATGTCGAGAGAAGATATTGCAA
This sequence comes from Chitinophaga pinensis, assembly GCA_945883545.1. Taxonomy (GTDB): domain Bacteria; phylum Bacteroidota; class Bacteroidia; order M30B66; family M30B66; genus CAMCXT01. Next base: position 7,682 of record CAMCXT010000048.1, read on the forward strand.
ATATTGTTGGAACTGCAACAGAAACGACCATTCGATTGTTAAGTGAATTGAAGCACGACAATTTGATTCAACTTCATGGAAAAAAAATAGCAATACTTAACCACCGCGAATTGGTGAGAATTGCGAATGTAAACGACTGATAATAGGGAAATTCAAAACCATCAAATTGAATTTGTGAAAAAGAAATTACTCGTAGTAACCTTAATTTTTGGCCTGGCATTAACGGCCGCAATCAGGCCAAAGGCGGAGGAGTCTAATCAACAAGCGAAAGACATCCACGATTACATGCAATTGATTTACGATGCACATCGTGAACTTGATACCAATGCCATTTTCCTTCCAGCATCTCGCTGCAAAGGCTGCCACGGGAAAGATCCACTCGGCATTGCCAATGTTACCTTAGCTGGTGTCGACATTAATTTATTCGACGATTGGGAAACATCCATGATGGGCTTGGCGGGTGTTGATCCACTTTGGAGAGCAAAAGTTCGACATGAAATCATGGTTAATCCCGGCAATGCTGGAGAACTTCAAGATTTGTGTACCAGCTGTCATGCTCCGATGGGGCATTACAATGCATTTTATCGCAATCAAGAACATTACACCTTAGAAGACCTTCAGCAAGATTCTCTAGGACTTTCAGGGGTTGGCTGCTTAGGTTGCCATTCAATGGGTTGGGAAGGTTTAGGCGACCGATTCACTGGCGACATTCCGTTTGACACTACTCGCAAAGCATACGGTCCGTTTCCAGGTCCAATGGCTGGACCGATGCAACTTTACATAAACTTCACACCCGTTTACAGTCCGCACGTGAGCGAAGGACGTTTCTGCTCTCCTTGCCATACGCTCATTTCGAACACAGTTGATCTTGAGGGAAATGCAACAGGAGGAACTTTTGTTGAGCAGGCCACTTTCCATGAATGGGAAAATTCTGCTTATCCAGAAGAAAACATTCAGTGCCAAACCTGTCACATGCCGAAGATTGAAGATCCGGTGAAAATTGCGGTTGGCTATACAGGCTTACCAGGCAGATCACCATACAACCTCCACACATTCTCGGGCGCCAATTCTTTCATGGTGAACCTCATCAAGCAAAACAAAGCGGAATTGGGCGTGAATGCTTCAGACGAAAATTTCGACTCTACATTGAGCGAAATCACCAGGTTGTTAAGAACCTCAACAGTTGAAGCAAATCTTGGAACGCCAGAATTTGAAGGGGATTCGATGGTTTTTCCTGTTAGTTTATTGAATAAGGCTGGGCATAAGTTCCCAAGCGGCTATCCAGCGAGAAGAGCTTTTGTAAGTTTCGTAATTACTGCAGAAAGTGGCGATACCTTGTTTAGTTCGGGTGTTCCAACAGCAAGTGGATTTATAAAAAATTTACCAGCAGGTTTGCAGCCTCACCGCCAAGTGATTACCTCTCCCAACCAAGCCCAAGTTTATGAAATGATCATGGGCGATGTAAATGGCGACATCACTACCGTTCTCGAAAGAGGCGCTACTCACTTGAAAGACAACCGAATCCCACCATTGGGCTTTTCTACAACGCATGTGGTTTACGACACTGTAGCCATTGTTGGAGAGGCAAGCACCGATGTTGATTTTAACCGCAACGGAAATTTCGAAGGCACTGGAACCGACATCGTTTACTACAAAGTTCCCATGAGCATTTTAAACGAACGGGTGAATATTTCTGCTCGCGTTTATTATCAATCTGTTCCACCGCATTGGCTTAACGAAATGCGGATGTTTAGTGCGCCAGAAATCGATGCATTTTTAGGCATGTACGATGCGGCCGACAAAGCCGCTGTTATGCTGACCGAAGATACGCTTGAGCAAGTTTTAATTCCGCTGAAATCGGCTTGGGCAGGTAAGGACAAAGCGCCTGTTATTTTTCCAAATCCAGCAGCAGCTAATGATTTTGTTCAGCTGTTTTACTCCGGAAATATTCAGTCAATAAAAGTCTATACCCTTAGTGGCCAGTTGGTTTCATCGTCGTTTACTAAAAATGGCATGAACAGTTGGAAGCTAGAAATCCCTCAAGTTGCAGGCGTTTACCTTGTTAGAATTCAAGCTGGCAATGTAAGCTACACCAGAAAATTTGTTCGGAGGGGCGCTTGATAATCGGGAAATTTTCCCAAACTTTGAATTCTCAAATCATTACCATCATATTACAATTTTACATGAAAAAACTTTTCCGATTTACGGCTGCAGCACTTTGTGTGCTTGCATTTCCTGCCGAATGGAATGCTCAATTTCAGTTCTTTAACGGGAATACGAAATTGAACACAACGGCATTCAGAAGTGGTTGCTCGGTAACTGTTACCGACTGGAACAACGACGGCCTTGATGATATTGTTCGACTTGATGACGGACGTACACCATACGTAGAAATCCAAAAAACTGCCAACCAGTTCGAAACGAGAACATTCCCACAAATGGGAAACAGCTCGGCTTGGGCAATGGCTGTTGTCGACTTAGATAAAAACGGGTATCTCGATATCGTTGGAGGATGGAACGGTAGCTGCAAGGTGATGATGATCAACAACACTGGCGACGCTGGAACAATCATCACTCTACCTAATTCTAACTTTTTCCTTCAAAACATCACTGTAATTGATGCGAACAACGATGGTTGGGCAGATCTTTTCACTTGCGACGACAATGCTGAAAGCACTGTTTACATGAACGATGGAGCTGGTAACTTATCTGAATCATCGATCATCGATTTCGATGTTACATCATCTGATGACTCAGGAAATTATGGTTCGGTTTGGTCCGATTTCGACAATGATGGCGACGCCGATCTTTACATTGCGAAATGCCGTCAAGGTGTTAACGATCCTACAGATGGTCGTCGTATCAACGTGATGTTCGTGAACAATGGCGATGGTACTTTTACCGAAAATGCTGCTGAATACAACATCAACGTAGGTTGGCAATCTTGGACTGCTTCATTTGGCGACATCAACAACGATGGCGATTTCGACCTTTTGTTAACTAACCACGACTATGAAAGCCAGATTTGGGAAAATGACGGAACTGGTCATTTCACCGATATCACAGCAACTACCGGATTCGATATTTCGAACATGACACCAATCCAGTCAGGTTTTGAAGACCTCGACAATGATGGTTTCGTCGATATCCTAATCACAGGATCAACGCACCGTATTTTCCACAACAATGGTGATGCAACATTCACCGAAGTGAACGGTTTGTTCGACAACAACGATATCGGAACTTTCGGTTTTGGAGACTTGAACCACGATGGTCAAATCGATATTTATGCTGGTTACAATCAAATCTACACTACTCCAGGAAGTTTTGATGACGTTATCTGGTTCAACAAAACCAACAACGGTAACCACTTCATCACACTTGACCTACGCGGAACAGTGAGTAACATTACTGCTATCGGTGCTCGTGCATACATTTATGGCGCTTGGGGTGTTCAAACCCGCGAGGTTAGGGCTGGTGAGTCTTACGGTACTGTGAGCTCAGCAAAATTGCACTTCGGTTTAGGTCAAGCTACACAGGTTGACTCAATCGTAGTTCGTTTCCCTTCAGGTATCGAAGAAACTATCGTTAACCCTCAAATCGATCAGTTTATCACCATTATCGAGAACGATTGCGTTTCTCCATTGGCGATTGTAGAATCTGATGGCCCAGCGGTTATCTGCCCAGGACAAGAGCTCACTTTATCAGCTCCAACTGGACTTTCTTATTTGTGGTCGAATGGTGCTACAACACAATCTATCAACGTAACTACTGCAGGTGAATTCAATGTTCAGATTTCTCAAGCTGGAAACAACTGTGTTACAACTTCTAGAACTTTGAATATCGAGGTTTCTCCTGATGAAACTCCTTCAATCGAAGCACTTGGTGAAACAACTTTCTGCAACGGCGGATCTGTTCAACTTTCTGGCCCTGCTGATTTAGAGGCTTATTCTTGGAGTAACGGTGCTACCACACAAACGATCACTGTTTCAGACCCAGGCAACTATTTCCTTACCATTCAAGGTTCTTGTGCAGAATTCAGCTCATCACCTATTACAGTTGACATTCTTACACCTGAAGCCCCAATTACTGAAAACGTAGTTATCCCATCTGCTGGAAATGCAACATTAACTGCTACTGGATCAAATCCAGTATGGTTCAGCGATATCGATGGAAACAATATCGTTGCTGAAGGCTCAACAGTTGAAGTTCCAGTTACAGAGACCACTACATTGTATGTTGCTGCTTCAGAAACTTACGGTGGAGAAGTTTACGGTGCAGGTCTTGCAGCTCACACCGGAACAAGTGTTTACAGCGGCGCTAGCAGCACAAATGCTTCATTGATTTTCGATGTGAATGAAAATTGCGTTCTAGAATCTGTTCTTGTTGACACAGACACCCCAGGACAAAGAACAATTGAAGTGAAAGACAACACTGGTGCGGTAATTCATTCTCAAAGCTTCACATTGGTAACTGGTGCTCAAGTGCTTGACCTTAACTTCGCTCTTACTCCAGGTGTAGATTATGTAATCGGTACCAATGCTACAACGAACCAAGCATCACTCGGTTTTGCTGGTCCTCGTTTGAAGAGAAACTACGCTGGAAACGGTGGAACTCCTTATGGTTTCCCATTCAATGCAGACAATTTATTGTCGATCACCAATACTTCTGCTGGAAATCTTTACTTCTTCTATTTCTACAACTGGCAAGTAAGCCGTCAAGAAGTAACTTGCTATAGCGATCCTGTTGCTGTTACAGTTACAATCGACGACCAAACCGGTATCGAAGATGTAAACGGATCTATCCGTGTATTCCCGAACCCAGCAAACGAATTCGTTACCATCAACACTACCGATGCACAAGCGCAAGCTTCACTTTTCGATGCTTCAGGTCGTTTGGTGAAAACAGTATCAACTGGCATCAATGCTCAGGTTTCTGTAGCTGATCTCAACTCTGGAATCTACTTACTTCAAGTTGTTTCCAACAAAGGAAACCACACTGTGAAATTGGTAGTAGAATAAGTACTCGCTCATTTAATAGTAAAGCCGGATCTCATTGCGAGGTCCGGCTTTTTTGTTTTTGATGGCTTCGTTCCATTCTAAAACCTGACAACAATCAGGTTTTGCCTTGAGGATGGTCATATGATTTACGCATCGGTTGGAGAATCTTTGTAAGAAGGTTAATCGCCTCCATGCAATGAGCCACTTCCGACACATAAACTTTCATTGGATCAATGAAGTTGATTTGCTCGATTTTATCGAACACAAGCATCATGCATATTGCCGAAGTATGCTTGAGTTGATGATTCGGAATTTCAATTCGGCGATAAAATCAAGCACTCCTGTATCTGAAGAACTAGAAGACACTTATAACATTCTACTTCAACTTCAAGAACAAGTTACCAAGCTGATCGACATGGAAGAGCTCAGCCTATTTCCTTTCATCAGAAAGCTCTTGGAGGTTAGCAATGAGCCTGAACCATTAAGATTTCTCAATGTAAATCTAACTGGAAGCACGATTCGTTCCATTCGCGACGACCATGCAAGGGTTATCGCATTGCTGCATTCGTTGCGCAAACTCACCAACAATTACAAAACGGCTATAGAATCAACCGAAATCCTAAAGTTGACTTATGCCGAATTGGAAGAATTCGATCAGGACTTTATCCAGCACCTGCATCGGGAAAAAGAGTATCTCTTCCCAAAAATGATCAGCCTTGAAGAACAGGTTGTGCGACTTTCAAGTAAGGCTTCGCTAGGTCGCAAAACCAATTGGAATGTCGACTAACCAGATGATTTGACTTTATGATCACCGCCCAACCCGATCAGAAACAAACCTCAACACAGATTCATTGCTTCCACTGCGTTGAACCATGCAAGGAAACAACTATTCACCTTGAAGAAAAGGCTTTCTGTTGTGAAGGATGCAAATTGTTGTACGAAATTCTCAACGAGAACAACCTCTGCAATTACTACGATGTAACCCAATCATCAGGAAACTCGCCCGATTATTATGCGAAAGAATTGGTTTTTCAAGATCAAATCGAAAAGGAACAACGAAGTCGCGCACTCACGGAAGATGTTTCGTTCATGATGGGTTCAGAACAACTCGACATCCAGTTCCCACGGGAGATGAAATCCACTAAAATCTCTGGAAACGTACAGTTATTTTGCCCAGTTGATGCAAAAAAAGACATCAGTTTCGCCATCGAAGCCGACTCCAACGGAAAGCAAATCATCCCCTTAAATCAAGTGAAAGCCGGTCGCTACAAGTTACAAATCAGCTGGAAAGCCAATGGTTTGGAATACTACAAGGAAAACGTAATCGTTAGAAACTAGTCATGGAATTCCTCCTTGCAGCATTTAGCCTCGGTTTCCTCGGAAGCTTGCACTGCATAGGCATGTGTGGCCCAATTGCTCTGGCTTTACCCGTGCATGGCAAAGGATGGAAGTTCCGCATCCTAGGAATTTACTTGTACAACAGTGGAAGAATTCTCACTTATAGCATATTGGGAGCCTTCCTCGGAACCTTAGGAGTAGGGATAAAATTAGCAGGATATCAACAAGCACTTTCGATCACCTTGGGAATTTTACTGTTGTTGGGATTGTTTCTTCCTAAAATTCTATCGCTCAACAACAGTGTATTGCTCACATTCAATATGAAACTGAAAGGTTGGTTTGCTTCATGGATGAAACAAAAAAGCCCTCAAGCATTATTCATTACCGGATTACTCAACGGATTGCTTCCGTGTGGATTAATCTATGTCGCACTTGCTGGAGCAACAAGTTCCGGCGAAACAATTAAAGGGGCGCTGTTCATGGCTGTGTTCGGGTTGGGTACTTTACCTGCTATGTTCGGCGTCTCCTTTATTTCATCCATTTCGAAGCGCTTCCGACGCCATTTGTCGCACACAGCGCCAGTGCTCACATTCGTAATGGGCATTTTGTTGGTGGTTCGTGGACTTGGTTTGGGAATCCCCTATCTCAGTCCGATTTTTAAAACTCCCACCAAAGATTCGCCAGTAGTAATTTATTGCCACAAACCTCAACAGGTTTTAACTCCCGACCACGTTGAACACTAACCTCATTCAAAAATATGCTGTTCCATGTCCGCGATACATAAGCTATTCAGCTGTTTAAGATTGCCGTGCAAGTTTACTTTTTCGGAAGCCGTAAAGTAGATAAACCACCAATCCGATCAATAGCCACACACCAAACCACAGCCAATTGGATGGTGCCATTCCTGTAAGCAAATAACAACAAGAAAGCACGCCTAAAACCGGGATTAATGATAGGTTACGCATAAAGCTCATAACTGCCATCACCACACACAGAATCAAGAAAATCCACATCGGTAATTTTGCACTCAGGTTGGTGTTGTTGAACTGAAATAGTTCTTTTGTGTAATCCGAATCATCGTTGAGTAACAGAGCAAATGTTGCAACTACCAAGGCAGGAACAACCCATTTTCCATTGATATGAGGCAATCTAAAGCGCTGCTTCACTCCCTCAACCTTTTCGGCTTTTGGCAGCAACAAAACGCCTCCGCACACCAATACAAATGCGAACAAAGTACCGATACTGGTGAAGTCTAGAACAAATGTTTCATCCGTAAAAAAGATCGGAATACCAACCACAGCGCCCGTCATGATGGTAGAGAAACCGGGCGTTTTGTATTTCGGATGGATCTTCGCAAAGCGTTTGGGCAAAAGGCCATCTCGTGCCATGCTCATCCAAATTCTTGGTTGCCCAAGTTGGAACACTAATATCACTGAAGTCATGGCTACAACAGCTGCAATTGAAACAAAATAAAGCATCCACTTTACTCCCTTCAATTTGAAAACTTCTGCCAATGGATCACTCACACCAAGCGCATTGTAGGAAACCATCCCAGTGAGCACCAACGCCAAAAGCACATAAACAACCGTGCAGATCATGAGTGAATACATCATTCCTTTAGGCAAATCGCGCATCGGATTTTTCGATTCTTCTGCCAAAGTGGATACGGCATCAAAGCCGATGTAGGCAAAAAACACTGCTGCAGCGCCGCCCATCACTCCACCAAATCCGTTGGGCATAAAAGGAGTCCAATTGTCGATATCGATAAAAAATGCACCGGTCACAATCACCACAACGATGATGAAAAGCTTCAGCAAAACCATGAAATTACTCACTTTTCGGCTTTCGTTTACTCCCACATAAACCAACCAAGTGATCAACACATTGATCATAAATGCAGGCAGATCGAAGATGATTCTTAAACTCCCAATTTTAGGCGCATTGGTCCATGCCTGAAAGCCTTCGCCTTGGATGCCATCACGAAATGCCGCTGAGGCCGAGCGGTAGTTGATGGTGAGCCATTCAGGCATGTGTACGCCAGCTCCATCAAGGAGGTTGGTAAAGTAACCACTCCAGGAAAATGCCACATAAATGTTTCCAATCGAATATTCCATCAGCAAAGCCCATCCGATCACCCAAGCGAAAAGTTCACCGAAGCTCACATAGGCATACGTGTAGGCACTTCCCGACGCAGGCACCCGTGATGCGAATTCAGCATAACAGAGCGCAGTAAATCCGCAGGCAATTGCACAAATAATGAAAAGAATCACCACACCTGGTCCGCCCGAATAACAAGCTTGGCCTAAACTTGAAAAGCTTCCTGCCCCAATGATAGCGGCGATTCCCATGAAAGTTAGGTCGCGAAGAGAAAGATTTCGAACCAATTGCGGACTGTGTGCGTCGCCTTGATCGTGGGTTGCAGAAACTGATTTTTTACGAAATAAAGACTGGAAATTCATGAGTGCCAACCTAATGAAAATTCATGAAATCGTGGTGTTTTTTGAAAAGTTGTGAGTGCTCGCTAACGAAATAGAATGTTTGAAGTGTGATAGTTTTTTCTAATTTCGCAACCTCTTTCGGGGGATTAGCTCAGCTGGCTAGAGCGCTTGCATGGCATGCAAGAGGTCATCGGTTCGACTCCGATATTCTCCACAAAAAAATCCCACTGTATTGGTGGGATTTTTTGTTTGAATAAGATGATGGTTCTCTGCTTATTCAAATACTATTCAAAGTATTTGTTCATTAATGTCAAGTCGATATGCCCTTCTTGTGAGTGGCAGCCACGACATGAAGCTCCTTTGTTTTTTGCGGGCTCTGCAACGCTGCCGTCGGCGTTTATATAGCCCCACACCCAATTTGATGCGTCTGCCTCTGCAGCACCTGAACGCTTTAGCATAACTGCGTATCTACTGAACTTACTGGTTGTTTCATGAAGTTCTTTAACCACCAATGATCCTTCTGGAAAAACTGTCCCTGATCGAACCTTGCCTGTAGAATCTAACATTGTAGCAGCAGCAGCATTGTAACGTGTTCGAATAAAATCCTGTGAGTGCCCAGTACCTGAACTTTTGTTTAAAAATGCAGATGAGAATTTATACCAAGTAAAACCTGTTGTTGTTTTCGACATGTCGTATATCTCCTTGTCGATACCAACTGTGTCTTCCGGATCGCTCTTGCAGGCATTAAAGACAATTACAATGGATGCGAATACTGCAATAAGAAAATGCTTTTTCATCGTGATTAATTTTATGCTTAACTGAATTTATTGCAGAATTATTTTTTCAACCGATTCAATTAATTCACCTCTCAGTTTCAAAAAATAAATTCCACGTGCATATTGCTGCATGTTTATTTCAGTTGATTGATTGAAAACACCAGATTGAATCAACAATCCCGTTGAATTAATTATTTCATAATTGATTGGATTAAAGGATTCAATAGAAATAATTAATTTATCCGAAACTGGATTAGGGAAAACCCTACTGTTTAAATGAGCAATTGCATTGTTTGATGTTATTGCAGATTCAATTCCTTGAGATTTTTCAGCTTGAATTACAGCTTTATTCGAAGTTTCTTGAAGAATTACTAAAGTGCTCAATTGATTCCTAACCCAGCTCGGATTGATCCAAGTTTTTAAATCAATTACCAATGAATCACCCAATGCAGGAAGCGTGATTGATTGACCTGAATTACCTAAAAGTGCTTTGCGAAACACATCATAGTGGAAGTCTTCTCCATTCGGCGCATTGTAATTTAATGTGTCTTCAGAAAGGGCTGCAAACAAAGTCACATCACTCATCATTGTTTGCGCGATGGTTCTAATGGTAATTTGAACTTCAGCTGAATCATTCAAATTAATCTGCGAAACAGAAATACTCACCGGACTTGTTTGTCCATTAAAAGGATTGAACAACGCAGCGCTTGAATAGCTTTGTCCAGCCGGAATCGGTGTACCTTGAATTACCAAGGTCGGTGTACCACCATAAACACCATAGTAATTGGCTCTTCCATCATTTTCAGCGGTGTTCGACTGACTAATCACGCAAGTTGGATATGGTGAACTTGGATGATAGGCAATATGCAATGCATTCGTCTGGTTAGAATAATTTGTGTAGAATCCAGGGTTTCTGCTTGCGCAAGCACTGCATCTGGTGTTTGTAAAGTGCTCAACAATCACTTTCTTGGTGACTTGTGCGACGGCTGTTACTGCTGAACCTAGCACAAACAGTAACAAGAATAATTTATTTTTCATTTTTCAAATTTACATCATTGAGGCTTTCAAAGCCTTGTTAATTTTGGTTTTTATTTCATCAGTTGGTTTAGCTACTGAAATTCTCTCGATTTCTTTTCCGGTTTTTTTTATTGATCAATACAATACTGCCTGTCATTTTTTCATGGTTTTATTTATTGAGGTTTAAAAATTCGTTTTGTTTCAAAGGTTTATTTGAAATTAACCAATAATAGGTCAATTCAATAAGCTGTTTTTGTTGATTAATCAATGAGATAACCTCTAAGAATTCAATTTCAGAATATCCAGCAGAAATAAATTCATGCAAAAATTGCTCGTTGATCTTTCGATAATTAATTACAATTGATTTTGTAATTTCTATCAATACTTCAATTCTTTCTTCTTTTGAAAGCCCAATTCTGATTTGTAAAATTTCTGCCAAAGTCATCCCAAGGCTTAAAGCCGACTTCATTTGAAAGTCAATCCAATATTGAGCATCAAGCGCTTCGCAAACGGTAATTACAACAGCTTTTTGTTCCAGTGGGGTAAGCGAAAAATCTATTCTAGTTTTTTCAAAATTGGAAATCGATTTGAATACACTTGGAGAAGTGCTCAAATACTCCAAAACATCAACAGGCAATTCAATCGTTGATGCTGTTTTAGTTTCAATTTTTGAATTCATCAGAATCAGTGTTTTTACTGATTTCAAAATTCAGTGACAATATAGTCTTATGAAATGGACAAATCAATCCATCTAATGGACGATTACATCACATGTGCGATGGATTCGCACGCATCATCGTTTTGGTGCGATAAGTCTCTGGAGAAACAGCACTCACATTCTTAAACAATCTAGAGAAGTAGAATGGATCATCAAAGCCAAGTTCAAGTGCGATTTCTTTCACCGATTTATTGGTCAAGTACAATTCCTTTTTGGCCTCAGCAATGATTCGCTCTTGAATAATTGCCGACAATGTCAAGCCAGTTTGACTTTTCACCAGTTTATTTAATCTTCCAACACTGGTGTTCAACTTCTCTGCATAATCAGATGGTGCCAAACGATTCCGAAATGTTTGTTCGAGCAATTCCTTCAGTTTTGAAATCTCGGGGTGTATCAACGAAGTTGTGTTAGAATTACGCTCTTCATTTTCTCGCAATCTGACAGCCTGTTTAAAGACCACCTTCATCAAAGTGAAAAGCATCTCACCATCTTTTTCTGAGCGTTCAAACTCCTCAACAAATTGTAAAAGTGCGCTTTGCAAGGCATTTGATTTTTCCCCGCTTAACGAAAAATTTGGAGGATCAAAAACTGTATTGAACAACACTCCATTGCAGGCAACTTCTTGTTGATGAAGATGAATACAGTAAAAATCGCTGCTAAACTGGATGATCAATCCTTCAGTAGACGGGCTATATCCTTGAATTCTGTAAGGCTGAAATTGACTCAGAAACACCAAGGATGGTGCTGAAATCTTGTGCTGATGGCCGGAAATTTCAAGCTTAATATTGCCTTCTTTAATCCACAAAACCGTGTAAAGCGATGAATTGTGGATGTTTCGCATCGAACTAAAATCAATCGTTTCCATCAACAAGTCGGGAAGTTCGGCTTGCACAATGTTTAATCGAAACTCTTGTTTTATTTTCATGGAAATCTGATAATGAGCGCAATTTAGTGCATTGACTCTTAAATATTGTTCACAGAAGCCAGAACAGTTTTAGTTAATTATCGGTTCGATCAATTGCAGCACAAATCTTCATTTCTAGTTGCAATATCAAACATACTAGCGTTTTACGTATGAAATTAGAATGCGCATTGTTTATCATGCGTCACGGAAAATGTTGAAAATCAAATATTCTTTAACTCTTCATTCGCTGTTTTCTGGATGCCATTTTTCTAACTTTGCGGCATGTATTACAACAACATCCTCGAAACAATTGGCAACACGCCGCTGGTGAAAATCAACAAAATCACCCGCGAAATTCCTGCAACCGTTCTGGCAAAGGTCGAAACCACCAATCCTGGAAATTCAATCAAAGACCGGATGGCCTTGAAAATGATCGAGGATGCCGAAAAAGATGGCCGCCTCAAACCAGGCGGAACAATCATCGAAGGCACGAGTGGTAATACAGGAATGGGTCTCGCCATTGCAGCTGTTATCAAAGGATACAAGTGCATTTTCACAACCACCGATAAACAATCCAAAGAAAAAGTGGATGCTCTTCGCGCCTTCGGAGCAGAAGTAATTGTTTGTCCAACTAACGTAGAGCCTGAAGATCCAAGTTCATACTACTCCGTTTCTAGTCGTTTGATTGCTGAAGTGCCAAACTCATGGAAGCCGAATCAATACGATAACTTGAGCAATTCTACAGCACACTACGAGCAAACTGGTCCCGAAATTTGGGAGCAAACTGGTGGAAAAATCACGCATTTAGTGGTTGGTGTTGGAACCGGTGGAACCATCTGTGGAACCGGGAAATACCTCAAGGAAAAGAATCCAAACATCCAAATTCTTGGAATCGACACGTACGGTTCGGTGTTCAAGAAATACAAGGAAACCGGCATCTTCGACAAGAACGAAATTTATCCATACATCACCGAAGGAATTGGCGAGGATTTCTTGCCTCAAAACGTTGACTTCAACATCATCGACCATTTCGAAAAGGTGACCGATAAAGATGCTGCTGTTATGACTCGCAGAATTCCTCGTGAAGAGGGGATTTTCGCTGGAAACTCAGCAGGTTCGGCCATGGCTGGATTGATGCAAATGAAAGATCGTTTCAAAGAAGGTGATGTAGTTGTTGTGATTTTCCACGACCACGGCACACGTTACTTAGGCAAAATGTTCAACGATGATTGGATGCGCGATCGTGGTTTCCTCGAAGAGAAATCGCCAAGAGCCATCGATCTAATCGAACGCCACAAACACTTGAGTTTGATAACAATCGATGCAGCTGAACCCGTACAGGAAGCTTTCAGCCGCATGCGCAAATTCGACATCTCTCAAATTCCAGTGGTGCGCGGTGCTGAAATCGTTGGCTCATTAAGCGATAGCCATTTGTATGCGAACTTGTGCGAAAACCCAGAACTTCGTCATGTGCCAGTTGAACAACTGATGCAGAAGCCTTATCCGTTCGTACCTGCAAACGCCAAGTTGGAAGATATCTCCAAGCAAATCAACCGTGAAAACGATGCTGTGATGGTTCGCGATATGCTCGGAAAGGTGCACATCATCACCAAATACGACATCATCGAAGCCTTAGGCTAATGGCCACGAAGGTCTTCACCGATCAAATGAACCGAAAGGTGGAAGTCCAATTTCCACCTCAACGAATCGTTTCGGTTGTGCCTTCTCAAACCGAATTGCTATTCGATCTTGGTCTTCACGAACGGGTGATAGCAATTACCAAATTCTGCATTCACCCCAACGATTGGTTCAAAAACAAGATCCGAGTTGGAGGAACGAAGACGCTTCATTTGGATAGAATCAGGGAACTGAAACCCGATTTGATCATTGCCAACAAAGAGGAAAATACGCAGGCTGAAATTGAACTTTTGGCGCAAGAATTTCCTGTGTGGATTTCCGATATACAGCATCTCCAGCAGGCCATTGAAATGATTCGATCGATTGGCGAAATCTGCAATTGCTCCATTGAAGCAGAAAAAATTATTGCAGAAATCACCGCTCGATTTGGCATTCTGAAACCCACTTGTCCGCCCAAAAGCGCCTTGTACTTAATTTGGCAAGAGCCATACATGAGTGTGAGCGCCGACACCTTCATCCACGACATGATGAGCAGAAGTGGATTTAAAAATTTTGCGGCAAACAGTTCAACCCGTTACCCAGAAGTTTCAGAGGAGCTAATCAGAGCCATGCAACCTGATGTTATCTTGTTATCGTCGGAGCCTTTTCCTTTCTCAGCAAAGCACCAAGTCGAAATTCAAGCGCAATTCCCCAATGCAAAAGTGGTTTTGGTGGATGGCGAATCTTTTTCTTGGTATGGCTCAAGATTAATTCCTGCTGCTCGTTATTTCCAAGAGTTACTTTTGGAGATCGCCTAAATGTTAAAAAT
>CAMCXT010000049.1 GCA_945883545.1 Chitinophaga pinensis
TTGAAACCCCAACACTCAATGGAGAATTGGCTGCTGCTGAAAAAACGTGGTCTCTGAAATTCTGGAGGAGTGTAAGATCAGTTGCTCCAGCGCCATGATCAATTGGACCTGCATTTAGGTTGATACCACGAACAGCTTCCAAATAATCAGCATCAAGATTAATGTAAACATCATCGCCTGAATTTTCACCATTCACTGTAACTGTTTGTTCGAAATAATTCACATTTCCAAGGCTGTGCATTTCGAATCCAGTATTCAAATTTGTTCCTGCCAAACCATCTACAGCTGCGAAAAAATAACCTGCAGCCCAGCCCCAATGCATCGATGGAGATTGTGGTGCGAGTGGATGATTCATCGGCCACTGGTTTGGATCTTCGTTGTTAGTTGGTGCATCCACTCCGATATGAAATTTGATGCCTTCAACATTGGTAACGTTAAATGTACCAAGGCTTTGTACTGCATTCATGAAGGCATCGGTAAGAACATATGTATCTGTTGTAACGGGAGTCTCGATACCACCATCATGAACAATTGTAAAACCCGACATGTAATACTCAACTCTAGTAAATTTGAAAGTACTTCCAACATCATTGCTATTTGAGGCATTGTAGCTAAAGTTGGAATCACCTAGTTTGTGTTGAACTGTCAAGATCACATTTTTCTGCGCGAATGATGCTGTGGACAGACTTAAAATGGCAATTGCTGTGTAAATTTTTTTCATGTTGTGTGATGTTTGCGCCAAATTTATTGAATTAAATCGAGAATTATTAGCAAATTATCTTTAGCTACATTCTTTATGATTTTCCATTCGAAAGGAGATATTCCTTTTCTATTTCCGACAAAGATTTCTCCCTTGCATCTTGATGCACATGATGATGAAAATCGTTGAGTTTGTGGAGTATTTTCAAAAAGGACGTGCGTTCGTTGCTTGCCAAATTTCCACTTACAATGGCCGACAATGAATCCATGCCTTTCATTAAATGTTGCATTAATTTCTGCCCTTCCGGGGAAATACTGAGTTTTCGGCTCCGTTTGTCGTCGAGGTTAAAGTGCTGTTCAACGAGCCCCAATCTCAGCAATCGATTGAGGATTTCCATGCCTGTGGTTTTTTCATGCACGTTGGCTTGAATCAACTCCATTTTGGTGGAAGGTCCGGAAAATAGTAGCATGAGTAAATACGGAACATCATCGATAGAACTCAGAGGCGTGTCTTTGAGAAGCTTTTTTCCGTACCCTTTGGCATAACGATACAAGTAAATGATGTATTTCGATGCTGCCGATTCAACCGACTCACCGGGAAACAAAAATGGCAAACTAACTTCTTGGTGGGTATATTCTTCACTGAGCCAAGCAGAAAACTCAGACATAATTGGAGAACCACCAGATTTTCTAAATTCCCTAGCTTTTTCTAATAAAGACTGGATAAACAGATAATCATCTTCACTTTCAAACCCTTTTTCTCGAGCAGCATTTAAGGACATATCTGTACTTTTTTAAGTTTTTTTTCTTGCACTTTAGAACATTTCAATACCACTTTTGTTCGATGAACTGAAAATAACATTTCACAACTATAAATTATGTTCAGAATTTACGGACTCATTTTATCAATTCTCACACTTACAAACCTTTTAAATGCTCAAAAAACGGGAGTTGTCAGAGGTGTAATCAAAAACAAGCAAACCCAAGAAACGATTGTTGGAGCTACCGTAACTGTTGAAGGTACGCAATTGGGAGCGGCGGCTGATCTTGATGGAAACTACAGAATCAGCAATGTTCCTGTGGGGAGTTATAATCTTAAAGCCAGCATCGTAGGCTACAAACCACAATCGAAGTTTAACGTTTCGGTTACTTCTGGAAACGATCAAGTAATCAATTTCGAACTTGAAGAAACAGGCACAGATCTAAAGGAATTTGAAATCACGTTCGACAAGAACAAATCAGCCTCTGCTGTCGATATGGTTACACCGCTTTCGGTTCAAACGCTCACGACAGAAGAAATCAGATCGAATCCAGGTGGGAATTTCGACATTTCGCGTGTTGTTCAAGTGCTTCCGGGAGTTGCAGGATCTTCGTCAGCATCGTTCCGAAACGACATCATTATTCGTGGTGGAGCTCCAAATGAGAACGTTTTTTATTTAGATGGCATCGAGATTCCGGTGTTAAATCACTTTCAAACCCAGGGAAGTTCTGGTGGCCCGGCTGGTATGCTAAACGTATCTTTCATTGAAGATGTGAAATTAAGTTCGTCGGCATTTGACGCACGTTTCGACAATGCTTTAGCTTCGGTTTTTCAATTCAAACAACGTGAAGGAAATCCCGAAAGACTTTCAGGAAACCTTAGATTGTCTTCTACCGAATTCGCAGCGACATTCGAAGGACCGATCAACAAGAAAACAAACTATTTAGTTTCGGCACGACGTTCTTATTTGCAACTTTTATTTGAGGCAATCGATTTACCGATTCGTCCGAATTACTGGGATTTTCAGTACAAAGTGTCCCATAAAATAAATGCAAAAACAACCTTGAACTTTATCGGGATTGGGGCAATTGATGAGTTCAACTTTGGTGTTCCGCGAGAATCATCGCCCGACAAAACATATATTTTGAACTCAACTCCATCGATTGATCAATGGAATTACACAACTGGTGCATCTATAAAGCGATTGGTTAAAAATGGATTTGTAAATGTTGCTTTGAGTAGAAATATGTTTAACAATCAATTAGATAGATTTGAAAACAAAGATGAAGGCAACGAAGACGCGAGAATTCTAAAAGTTAGATCTCAAGAAATCGAAAACAAATTGCGCATCGATGTAAATAAATTCGTGAAGAATTGGAAATTCGCTTATGGTGTTTCTGCGCAATACGTAAAATTCAACAATGAATTATTTAACAGGATAGTGAAAGGCGATACACCTGAAAATGATAAAGTAATTAAAAGCAATTCAAACATTAATTTCTTGAAATATGGTGCATTTGCAAATGCATCGAAAAGATTCTTCAACGAAAAGCTATTGGTTTCTGCAGGTTTAAGAACCGATGGAAATACCTTTACAGAAGACGGCAATAACCTTGGTCAAACCCTCTCCCCTCGCCTATCCTTGTCGTGGAAAGTAGCACCAAAATGGAACATTAATGCTTCAATTGGCGACTATTATAAAATTCCAACTTACACTGTTTTAGGATTTAAGGATAGTCTAGGAAATTTTGTCAATACCAATACGAAATATATTCGTTCAACGCACTACGTGGGAGGATTTGAATTCCTGCCGAAAGAGGAATTGCGTTTCACTGTGGAAGGTTTTTACAAGCGATACAGCAATTATCCAGTTTCAGTTGCCAATGGAATTTCTTTAGCCAATTTAGGCGGAGGTTTCGATGTTCTTGGTAATGAAGCAGTAACCAGCATTGGCGGTGGAGAAACCTATGGAGCAGAGTTTTATTTCCAACAGAAATTGGTAAAACGCATTTTCGCTGTATTTAGCTACACATTCGTACGCAGTAGATTCTCTGGAGTAGAAGGTAATCTAATAGAATCATCTTGGGACAATCGCCATTTGGTTTCCGCTTTATTAGGCTACAAATTAAAACGTGGTTGGGAATTGGGCGCAAAATTCCGTTTTGCTGGTGGATCACCATTTACACCATTTGACTCTGACTCTTCACAGGCTGTTTTCGCAACAACAGGTCAAGGTGTTCTTGATTTCTCACGTTTAAATACAGAACGTTTAATTAATTTTAGTCAATTGGATATTCGTGTTGACAAGAAATTCTATTTCAGAAAATCAACGTTAGACGTATTTATCGATTTGCAAAATGCACTTCAGGCTAAAAACCCAGATATTCCTGATTATTCATTCAAGAGAAACGCTACCAATACAGACTTTGAAACTACCGATGGACAACCATTAAAACAAGATGGATCGAATGGTATTCCTGTTCTATTGATTGATGAAACACCATTTGTTACACCAGCAATTGGGATAATCTTCGAGTTTTAAAACCTGATTATTCAGATTTAAAGAATTTCATTGTTCCCTTTTCGGTTTTAATGAAATACAATCCAACATTTAAAAAGGAGATATCGATTTGGTTCGCGTCTCCTTTTTTTATGACGATTCTACCTGTTAAATCAATCACTTCAGCAGATTTCACAAATTCAGTGAAATACAATTTCTGGTTTGCTGGATTGGGGAAAATATTGAACCAAATTGAATTTTCACTTTCAATTCCAAGAATTTGATTGGTAGCTTGAGGAGTTGGAATTTCGAATGTATACCAAACAGCCGATCCATCAGTTAATCTTCCATAAGAGAAGTCCTCAGTTAAACTAGGCACTTCAACCACATCAACCAATCTTGGTGAATTCATTTCCTTGGTGTACAATCTCAATGTTTCGCCACTGGCAGAAAGGCTGAAATTCGTGTGGTAACGGCTCAATAGTTCATCATTGTCGGCCCAGAAAAGCAAGTGCTGGCCAGGAGTTAATGCAACATTGGGAAGTGCAAATTTGTAAGGTTCATCAGCATCGTCACTAAGGAATTTCCCATTCAATGAAATCGGATTAGATCCTGCATTCCACAACTCAATCCAATCATCAAATTGTCCATTTTCATCAGCAATTACAGTTGCATTATTGCTCATTACTTCATTGATGAAAATCTGAGAATTGCTTTCCGTTAAAAAAAGCACTTTACCTTCACAGGGCGAAAACACCGATGAATCGACCATCGCAGCGCGACAATAAACAAAGTCGGCAGTTGGAAATGATGGTAAACTCGTGGTGAATATTCCATCATTGCTTAATGCATCAGGAAAAATCCCATCGTCTTTCATAGATCCTCCATCTGTCCATGAATTACCATCCGAACTAAACTGAAAAACAGTGCTATCGATGTTTCCAAATGCTGCAACCATGGCAATTCCAGAAGCAACTTCTGGATAATCATGTTGCATCCAAAATGCTCCAAGACTTTTCGTTGACACAAAATTATCCAATTGATTTAACGCTGTGTTGTTTCGAGTTTCTACATAGGGAACTATTCCATAATCCAATTGTCCACCCCAAGATTCATCAACACTTTGGAGAAAATCGTTGTATGAAAATCCATAATCTAAGCTGTGGTATGGATCCGATTGCACTGCAGAAGAAATTATATCAAGGTCGTGCATTGCCATGATTGCCACTGAATCAACATTACAGCTTGAGTTGATGAGTTCATGCATGTAATTGGTGAAACGTGTCTTGTATTGAGGCACTTCCAAAAGCCGGGTGAACAAAGGTCTTTCGCCCCATGATGGCGACCAATTGTAGATGTTTCTGGTGGTCCAATCGATTCCTAACCAATCAATTCCGAGCGTATTGTCGACATCGTAGGCAATAAACTCCAACAAATCGGTTTTAAGATTGTGGTAGAGATAAAAATTGTTGTTGTTGTAAATGTATCCATCCCAATTGCCAATTAACACATCCAGTGCAGCTTGCTTGAGATAGGAATCCACATTGAAAACCGCTTCAAGTTCGCATGGCAAATTGTTGATGGGTGTCTGGTTGAGGATTTTGATAAAGTTGGCGAGATCACTGTAATCATCTAGGTATCTATTTGTCTTTAAATCATACACACGACGACCTTGTGCTTCCAATTTGTAGGAATCTGGATTGTTGCTGATGAACGTGAGCGGCGCAGGATACAAGCATTTGTAAAGATTGCCACTTCCAATTCCATCTATCCGTTTGGTGAATTGTTCATCGATATGCTCAATGTTATTGTAGAGACCTTTGTATTCATCGTTGATGTAAAACTTCACATAACCAGCGCGGCTTGCAGGAAGATTCGCATTGCGCATGATGTTCCATGATAGATTGGCCCGCATCCTCGATGGATCGTTATGGCTTCCATTGAGATTTAGTTTCTCTAATCCTTGCCATTTCGCACCTTGCACATATGTATTGAAGGAGACCTTAAATGATTTACGCTGGGCCTGCAAGCTTGTGTTTCCGCGGAGCCGGAAGCCAACCTGCTGAATAGTTTGAGTAAGGCCTGAACTTTCGAAACGGAACGTTGCTTTGTATTCCCGTTGATCGCCAGTTTCGCCAGTTTCGAAAAGTGCAGCTAGCGTGTCAGGATCGATAATGATGCGAACAACAGGCACTTCATCTTGAGGAAAAACGAGTCCGAAATCTGGATTCACAACCTGTGAAACACCAATCAAAGTGCTAAAGGAGCACAGCACAAAAAGCATCAATCGCATCAAACGAAATTAACGATAATTCGAGCTGAAATTACAAGGTGTAAGATGGACAATTAGATAAATCGTGCCAATTGAATTTGTGATACATCCGAAAACTTGTTACATTTGATAAAGTCTTATAGTCATGTCAAAAAATGAAGTCAAAGATCAGATTAACAAGGTTTTAGACAATGTGTCTGATGAAGCTCTAGAAAGTATTCTTAACTATTTGAAAGAGTTAATTTCAAAGTCTGAAACTGATCTCATACTTTCGAATAATCTTAACAAAATACTTTCAGAGGACAAAGAAGTGCTTGAAAGGCTTGCTAAATGATTTCATTAGAGCAAGTTATTAAGATTCAGGATATTCTAATTGATAAATTTGGCGGAGCAAAAGGCATTAGAGATTTAGCTCAATTAGAATCAGCGCTGTCGAGGCCATATCAAACCTTCGGCGGAATTGAATTACATGAAAATCAATTTCATAAAGCTGCAGCAATCATTCAAAGTTTATTAATTAACCATCCATTTATTGATGGCAATAAACGGATTGGCTATGTTGTAATGAGATTAATTCTACTTGAAAAAGGCTGGGAAATAATTGCGACACAAGATGAGAAGTACTCATTTGTAATAAATATTGCTTCGGGAAAAATGGAATTCAATGAAATTGCAAATTGGATACAATCAAATGCAATTAGAATTTCAATTGAATAAATAATCCAACCTCATTGACATTCTCTTGAGAGCGTTCGGACATTTGAAGTTTATTTAAAGATTATTTCAATTAGAAGTTTTCGCCTCCCAGAGTGTATAATTGAAAACTTTACTGAAAGTCACTAACTG
Organism: Chitinophaga pinensis; assembly: GCA_945883545.1. Taxonomy (GTDB): domain Bacteria; phylum Bacteroidota; class Bacteroidia; order M30B66; family M30B66; genus CAMCXT01. Next base: position 7,078 of record CAMCXT010000049.1, read on the forward strand.
ACATAAATTGACCCAAGCATTTATTCCACTACCATTAGTTGCTCAAAGAATCCACCAATTTCCAAGATTGGATCTATAAAATGAATTTCATAAATCCAAAATCTTTCGTTCCCTAAAACGTCTAGATTCGCCATCAAATCGATATTTTCAGGATGAATATAATTAGATACGATTTCGCCTAAGAGTGTTTCGTGTGGAAAATTCCCAACCAAATGACCACAATGGTGGTTGCCATATTTCCAACCCATTTTCAGCGCTAAATCTGAGGTAAATTGATATAATTCAGATCCAGAAATATGCTGATAATTGGCAAGAAAATGAGAATAACCTTCATGCCAAGCTGTTTCTACATCGTCTTTCAATTGAAGCTTTCGGCTATCATTTCCAAGTACATAGGTTCGTCCAAAATCTGCTTCCCAATCATCGAAAACAGGACCGAAATCAAAAAATAAAATATCATTTTCTTGTAATTCTAAATCGATAGGATTTTCTTTATAAGGGAGTAGCGTGTTCCTTCCAGATCTAACAATTTTCTTGTGCCAAAACTTTCGAATACCGAAGAGTTCAAAAGCCAAATCGAAAATCTCAGCATTGAGTTTCTTTTCGGTTTTACCGGGCAAAATTAGCCCTCTGGTTTCCACTTCGGCGAATAAAACCGAGGCTTTCCGTTCTGCATCAATGAGATTAATTAACGAATCTTTCACCGTTCGAAATACTTGAATTAATTTATTGTTCCAATCGGATAAACCATCCAATTTTCGTCCGACCATTCTGAACGCTCGTACCACCAGCGAAGTCGGGCATCTTGATCTTTTCTAAATGCTTCATCCGAAGCACATTTCGAATCAAATTCCGCCTTTAATTCAGGATTATTTTTCATCATTTCATCAGCAAGTGGTGCCATTGCATAAGCTTCAAAATACTCTGTCCTTTCTGCAACATCACCAAAAAAGCCCCATTGAAAAAAGGAATCAGGAGAATCTGGTTCGAGCAACAAACAACTCAAAATACCAAGTGGTTGATCTGTAGAAACAATCGTACTTCCTCGTCGGTAAATGACTTTCTTCTTAAAATTAACTGAACTAGCAGACATTCGAGTTCTTCCTTGGTTGGTTGTTTTACCGATCAATTGGAAATTTTCAAATCTGATACAATTCACTTCTATGAGGCTGTCGGATTCTAAAATACGGTGCTCGATACCGTGAGATTTCAATCGATCTCTAATATCAGTTCTATTGGAAGGAATGCAATAAAATTTCGGTCGATTGATAAACGTTTTTGGCTGATTGTGTTGGATCAATGGAATTTTGACATCCAATTTTTCAGCATTCCAAGAAACCACTTCCGAACCGGCTGCTTCACTTTTTCGAACGATTGATTTCATGCCTTTAAACATCATTGAATCATTTGAATTTGTAGAGATATCCCATGTAACAGGTATTTTATTTGGAAGGGAAATCGCATCCTTCTCCATAGCTGTTCTTAGCGATTTAGACTCTGAAGCCAAAGCTTGCAACATGGCTTCCATGAGCACTCTGGTTCCTAAAACCCTTTGACGATAAGGCTTTAATGAGTGATTTTCGACCAATACAGTTGGCATATGTCTCGCATCCCCATAACCATGGGAAAACCGAGGACCAAATGTGTAAAACTCATTTCCTGAACGAGGATCTTTTTCATCCTTTAGAAATACCAAAGGACCAGGAATGTGTCCTAATTTAGAAAGTAATTGATCGGCATTTGATTTCAGTGAACTTTCAAGCCATTTTGATATTTCTGGAGAATATCCATGCTTTCCAGTAAAACCATAGGTGATATCATATTGATAATCTGCACCATCGGTTACATGAATATCAACATATAATTCAGGTTTTACAACAGCAATTAATTCTACAACAGATTTAATTTCATAAGAATCCAATTTAGAATAATCTCTATTCAAGTTTTGATTGAGCGAATTTGACCGCCAGCCTTGCATTTCAGGGCCTCTTTGATTGATTCTGTTTTTATCCGACAAACGCGACAAACCATCAATATTAATGGCAGGAATAAAAATGATATCCACTTGTTTAGCAAGTGATTTAAGAGGACCTGTGCACAAATCTCTAATAAGCATCATTCCTGCGTCTAGTCCATCGATTTCTCCAGAATGAATACCCGCTTGAAAAACCACAAGCGGTTTATTTGAACGATGAAGGCTTACAGAAAATGCTGGATCTTCTGAAAAAGTGTAGGCTAAAATCTCGGTTTCATTGACTGTTTGGCCGATCACCAATTCGTTTACTTGAGAATATTTATTGCGCAATCTTCCATACCAATCGCGCATTTCCATAATGGATGCAGATCTATTTCCATCCGACAATTCAAAGGGTGTTGCCCAATCTGCATCTTTACTTAGCATCAAATCCAAGCTTTTACCATTCCAAATAGGTGTTGGAGGTAAATGTTGTTGTGCAGATAATTGATTTATGACCAATAAAATGAAAAAAAGGAAAGTAAAATGCTTCATGCCTCAAATAACGGAAATCGGAATCGAAAAATCGCAGGAACATTCTTACATCGATTCTGTTTGTTTCATTTTTTTCACCAAATTCGGCCTTCAATTCAACTCCCCATGATGCGTAGAATACTAATAATCAGCTCGTTTATTCTTTTAACCTTCAAAACCTATGCTGATGAAGGCATGTGGCTACCTATGTTGTTGAAAGAGCTCAACGAAAAAGACATGAAAACGATGGGGATGAAGATCAGCGCGTCCGACATCTACGACATCAACAAATCAAGTATGAAAGATGCTGTGGTTTTATTTGGGCGCGGCTGCACAGGCGAATTGATTAGTAATGAAGGATTGTTATTGACGAATCATCACTGCGGATTTGGACAGATTCAAGACCACAGTTCTTTAGAAAACGACTATCTTAAAAATGGTTTTTGGGCATCAGATCGTTCCAAGGAACTACCCAATCCAGGCTTATCGGTAACATTTATCGTTCGTATGGAAAATGTCACCTCCAAAGTGGTGAAAGATCTAAAAGGGGTTACAGATGAAGCGATGCGTGAAAGTTTGGTTGCTCAACTTTCGACAGAAATTGCAAAGGAAGCAACGGCAGGAACTTCCTATGAAGCTATCGTGAAGCCTTTTTACAATGGAAATGAGTATTATCTCATTGTAATGGAGGTTTTCAAGGATATACGATTGGTTGGAGCGCCACCTAGTAGCATAGGTAACTTTGGAAAAGACATGGACAATTGGTCATGGCCGCGCCACACCGGCGATTTTAGCATGTTTAGAATTTATGCGAACAAAGAGAATAAACCAGCTGAATACTCGCCTGAAAATGTTCCCTACAAGCCGAAACACCACTTCCCTATTTCGTTGAAAGGCCTGAAGGAAAACGACTTCACGATGGTATATGGCTTTCCAGCAAGAACGAATGAGTATTTAACTTCCTATGCTGTTGATCAATTGGTTTCAAAGATTAATCCGATGAAAGTGGATCTTCGCGGAAAGCGATTGGATGTGTTCAATAAATACATGTTGGTAGACCGCGAGGTTTTTATCAAGTATGCGGACAAATATTCTGGGGTGAGTAATTACCATAAAAAATGGGCTGGAGAAACGCGTGGACTAAAGAAAGCCGATGCAGTTGCAAAAAAGAAAACCATCGAAATGTTGTTTGACAATCGAGTTACCAACGAACCTAAATTCATAGCATATTTTGGGTTGCTGGATAAGATAGGGAAGCTATATGGAAGCTTAGAAAAAGTTCAACCAGAATATGATTTGTTTACTGAAGCTTTGTTGACAGTTGAAATTTTCAGACAGGCTAATAGCTTGAAAGCGATTGTTGATTTAAAAGCTGAAGATTTTAGTGGACAAAAAGGCAAAGATGTATTTACCAATCTAAAATCATCGAGTGCTGATTTTTATAAAAATTATCATGCTCCATTAGATCAGGATATCTTGGTTGAAATGATTGCGAATTATTTAAAATATTCGAAAGAGGACGTATATCCTTCAATATTTAGAGGTTTTTCTTCTATTGCAAGCGAACAAGAATTAAAGGAAGAGGCATTAAAATTGTTTCAAAACAGTTTAATCGACAATGGCGAAGAAGTGATGAAATGGCTCGAAAATCCTGATACTTCAATTGTTTCTAAAATTAAAAATGACGTTGCTTATCAAGCTGCAACTTTTTATTTCAATCAGTTTAAAAGTAAAGTTCAAAAAGAATTTACATCGATCAATGCGCAATTGATTCCATTGAATCGCCAGTATGTGGAAGCAATCCGGTTGGTATTACCTGAAAAGAAATATTATCCAGATGCAAATCAAAGTTTACGTGTTACATTTGGAAAAACCGAAGGATATAAGCCCGGAGATGCCAGTAAATACAATTGGTTTACTACTACAGATGGAATTCTAGAAAAGAACAATACTGGTCATATTGATTATTCAATTGAGCCTCGGATGTTTGAACTTTTGAAAAACAAAGACTATGGTCGCTACGCGGACAAAGACGGATCTCTGCACACTTGCTTCGCAGCCTCGAATCATACAACTGGAGGAAACTCTGGCAGTCCTGTATTAAACGCAAAAGGCCATTTGATCGGAACCAATTTTGACCGCAATTGGGAAGGCACAATGAGCGATGTATACTACGACATCAACCAAGTTAGAAACATTGTTTTAGATGTACGATATACACTTTGGGTGATCGACAAATATGCCAAGGCTGGTCATTTGATCCAAGAAATGACCATTATCGAATAATAAACGTTGAATGGCTGCGGAGATCAAATCCGCATTTTGGTGCGCTTCATTATGTAGGGCAACAAAACTTGAACAAACCCTTGATTTATATCAGCTTCGATAAAATCGATATGGTATTGAGCGCATCTTAATTTCAGGTCGGCAGTAAAATCTGTAATTTGTCGGAGGTATTCGGCTTTTACTTCATTTGGCTGCAGTCTGATTTCATCGCCACTTTCAAGATCTACAAATTTATATGGACGATTTTCAAATTCGAAATCAAGTTCCATTTGTTTGTCGGTAACATGAAATAGCAGCACTTCATGTTTATTGTGCTTGAGATGCTGCAGAGCAGAAAATAGATGTTCGGTTTCGGTTCCATCTTCAAACATATCAGAAAACAGCACGATCAGACTTCGTTTATGAACAGCCTCTGCCAAAGTATGTAGCACTTGAGCAGCATTGGTTTTCTGGGGCTTATTGTCCCATGGAGTATCGAGCAATTTCTCCAATTCAGCATACATCATTGCCATGTGAACACCGGCAGATCGCGCAGGCGTATGTACCTCAAGATCCTCAGAAAACACACTTAATCCCGTTGCATCTCTTTGCTTATTGAGCATAAATATAAGTGCAGCAGCGGCTTTGGCAGAGAACTGCAACTTATTGTCAAGACCTTTTTTTGCAGCATCGAGCGGAAAATACATGGAAGACGATCGATCGATGACGATTTGACACCTAAGATTCGTTTCTTCCTCAAACCGCTTCACATAAAGCTTGTCGGTTTTTCCGTAAAGCCGCCAATCGATATAACGGGTCGATTCGCCTTGATTATATTGTCTGTATTCAGCAAATTCAACCGAAAATCCGTGAAACGGGCTTTTGTGTAAACCAGTAATAAACCCTTCAACAACTTGTCTAGAAAGCATCTCAAGATGTCCGAATTGCTGAAGTTCCTGACGGTTGATTGGCATAAACTGAAAGTTATGATTTGGTATTGAGGATAATGGAGAACAAGTTAAAATAGAATTTCATCACTCTGTAAAGCAAAACGAAAATTCTACACCAAAGGCTAGAAAACGAAAAGACACAGAGTTTAGTTCCCTGTGTCTTTCAAATTTATTAGAAATGGATTATGCCATTTGCGCTGTAAGCTTTCCAGCTAACACTGCTTTGGGCACTGCTCCTACTTGTTTGTCAACAACTTGACCATTTTTAAACACCAACAAAGTTGGGATATTACGGATTCCGTATTGCATCGAGATGTTCGGATTGCTGTCGACATCAACCTTTCCAATAACAGCTGTGCCATCAAAATCGGTTGCTAATTCTTCTACAATTGGACCAACTACGCGGCAGGGTCCACACCATTCTGCCCAGAAATCTACGAGTACTGGTTTATCTGATTTTAGAACGAGTTCCTCGAAGTTTGCGTCTGTGAATGTTAAAGCCATGATATAAATTTATTTTGCTTGCTTGTGCTTGTCAAAGATAACGCCACTGAATCAAAACTGACAACCTTACAGTCTGTTTTGTGAAATATTTCATTAACAACATTTGTTGCAATTGTGAATAACTGTAAAACAGTCACTTGTAATAAATTCTCAAATTCGCTGAACTTTTCTTATTGGCCAACATAATCCTGCCAAACCGACTTCAGATGACTCGAATTCTTTCCATATTCTGTTTTTTAGCGTTCTGTCATTTGGCAGGATTTGCTCAATCAGCAGAGCCATTTAGAGGCACAGCCCTTCAGAATCAATACTCCAAGCCTATTCAAATTGAAGGGCAACAAAGCGTTCAGAAAAAAAAGAAAAGTGAGACCACCAAACTGGCAACATCGAAAGAAGTATCCAAGAGCAACGATGATGCACCTGCAGTTCAAGAAAATGAAAACTTAGAGCTTGATTATGTGAGTTCAAGAAGCAATAAATACTTGCAAGATCCAGTTCATTGGTTCAACAGTTATACAGATAAACGCAATACTTCACTTTCAGATGATGGAGTATTAAGTAAAAAAGAGCAAGAGCAACTAGGTGTGATTATCTCAGAAAGCAAAGCCTACATATCCAATAGCTTTGAATTCAATTATATAAATGTTAGGCACAATAGGAACAAAGCTGAAGCAGGGAAATATCTGCAAGAGGCGATAAAGTCAGGTGGATTTAGTAATCCATTGTTGTTGCCTGAAATAGCTTGGATATCGGAAAGAATGGGCGATGTCACAAACAGAAATCTAGCATTAAGTCAATACGAAAAACAAGGAAATATTTCTGCTGTTCAGAATGAAATGGCACTGTGGTCGTTAAACATTGTCGAATCGGGTAGTTTAATTGTAACCAATGGTGAATTCGACACCTATCCACTTTGGCTTGAACAGCAAAAGAAAAGTGTGTTTATAGTTTCCTTAGCGATGCTAGAAGACCCCGAATGGCTTACAAGAACGCTGAAAAGCTGGAATCCTAGCTTGAGTATTCCTAAGGATGTAAATAACCCAAGAGCATTTATTGATTTTTTATTAAAGCAGAATACTAAACCTGTTTATCTATCACTTTCTATTCGAAGTGAAATTTTGGCTTCCTACACCAAAAACTTGCATCCGATTGGGCCTATAGCAAGATTAACTAGCAATTCTTGGAATAGCACAGAAGCTTTATCCACATTTTATTTTAATGCATCATTTCAGCAATTTCTAAAATCTGGAATTTCTCAGAATGACCCATTCAAGAAATTAATTTCCAATTTATTACCTGGCATTTATATGTTAAAGTCGCAGTTGCAGGCAATGAATGACCCTAGAGAGAAAAAGGCTGAAGAGATTTATCAGCAAATTAAATCCATCACCGGTAAATCGATTCGACAATGATAAAGCCATCTGCACAACTCACAGATGAGCAATTAATGGAACTCATCATACAGCGCGATAAACTAGCATTCTCATTACTTTACGATCGTTACAGTGGTAAATTAATGGGTTATTTCATGAAAATGCTATGGAATAACAGAGAGCAAAGTGAAGATTTATTGCAGGAATTATTTCTTAAAATAGCCCGTCAACCAGAGCTTTTCGACGTTACGCGATCATTTAAAGCATGGGTTTATACAGTTGCTAATAATTTATGTAAAATGGAATACCGAAAAGCCGGCAGAAAAGGCGTAAGTGTTTCTCTCGATTATGCTCCCGAGTTGGCAGATAAATCGGCAGGAATAACCGAAAAAATCGATAAAAAAGCATTCACGACCAAATTAAAAGAAGTATTACAAGGCATTGACGAACCGCATAAAAGCACGTTTATGCTTCGGTATTTCGAAGATTTATCATTAAAAGAAATCAGCGTAATCCACAATTGTAGCGAAGGAACCGTAAAAAGTAGGTTGTTTTACACATTGAAAAAAATTGCAACACGTTTACCACAATTTCAGCACATCTAATCATGGAAAATACAAATCAATACCCCGACGGATTCGAATCATGGATTAGAAATAAAACATGGAGTGAACTCAATGCTGATGAGCTAAAACAGTTGCAAGAAGAACAAATTTCGGAAACAGATTTTCTGCAATTGAAGCAAATGCTCATTCAATTAGAATTAATTGATGAAGACATAATTCAACCCAAAGATGAATTAAAAGATGCTTTGCTAGCTGCTTTCGACAAAGGGCCGGGTAAACCGGGAAGAGTTATTTCGATGCCAGTTTGGATTGGCACATTTGCTGTAGCGGCAGCAGTTCTTGTATTTTTCGTGTGGTTCATGCCCGGGGAAACATCGAGAAATAATGTGGCGGATGTACCTCAAATCAACAAAAAAGAAAGTAATCAGGCTAGTAAATTTGAGTCTTTAGATGTACCACCGAAAGATTCGAATAATTCTGAAATGAATGAAGAGGCAATTATGGTTGACCAAACTGTTTCAAAAGCTTCAGCGGAAAATGCAATAGTGCCTTCTGTAAATGAATCAGAGGATATTGTACTAACCGAATCAACAGTTGATGTTATGCCAGGTGTTCATCCTACTAATTGTCCGGTGGATGATGTAGCGGAAACAAAAGCTACATCAACAGTTTCAATGGCTCAGAACTTTTCACAAACATCTACAATCCAATCTAGTGATTTATTCTCTTCTGGTTCAACTGCTCAGAATTTTGACCAGCCGAGGGTTGTTGCTACGAACACTACGTTGGCTTCGAATAAAAGTATGTTGGACGTATTGATTACTGTGTATTAACTTATTAAAGTTCGAGCTTATTTTAATCACTCAATTCTACTGGAAAATGAGTGATTAAAATAAGCGTCAAACCACAAAATAAATTATCCGTTTCAAGCCGATTATAATCGATTATAACCGTTTCAAGAGGGTTTAAATTTCCCGAATTTATTTTCCTTGCAGCGGGGAGGGGCCGATGGTGTTCCCAACGAAAAAATGAAACAATTGTCAAGTGTATTTTTTCAACAATTGAATTTGAAATTTAACATAGACTTATTTCTAATCATTCTCTCCGTTCAATTGATTATCCGTTTTCAATTAATTCAACCAAGCAATTAATTATGTAGTTGAAATTATCCGATTCAAGCCGTTTATAATCGATTATAACCGTTTCAAAAGAGTTTGGGGTCGCAGATTATTTGTTCCTTGCAGCGGGGAGGGGCCGATGGTGTTCCCAACGAAAAAATGAAACAATTGTCAAGCAAAATTTTAAGTGATCCAAAAAAATTTAGCCTCATAAATTAGAGTTCACTGATGCTCTGATACATGAATTTACGCGCCCGCTTAAATAAGTGATGCGTGTATTAAATCGTTACCTTTGACGGCATGTCACATATCATTGCTCCTTCTCTACTTTCTGCAGATTTCAATCATCTTTACAAAGACATTCAATTGGTTAACGAAAGTGATGCCGATTGGTTCCATGTAGATGTGATGGATGGTGTTTTCGTACCAAACATTTCCTTTGGTTTTCCAATCATGAAGCACCTTAAAAAACTGGCGACCAAACCTTTGGATGTCCACTTGATGATCATACAACCTGATCGCTACTTAGAAGAATTTGCCAAAGCTGGTGCAGATATCCTTACCGTTCATTATGAAGCTTGTCCGCACATTCACAGAACATTACAAAGCATTCGTTCACTAGGAATGAAAGCAGGTGTTGCAGTTAATCCAGGCACTCCAGTTGGAATGCTGGAAGACATTTTGCACGATGCTGATTTATTCTTGGTTATGAGCGTAAATCCAGGATTCGGTGGTCAGAAATTCATTCCACACACATTCGATAAAATTCGCCAGTTGAGATCGATGATCGAAGCTGTTGAAAGTTCTGCCATGATTGAAGTGGATGGTGGTGTGGATCTTTCTAATTACCGAGATCTAATCGATTCAGGTGCAAATGCAATGGTTGCTGGAAATGCGATTTTCGGATCTGCAAATCCTAAAGAGACAATTACCGAGATGAAATCTATCTAATATGCTTTTCCTAAGATTGTTCCGTGAAAGTTTCAGATTTGCAATGGGATCACTCATTGAAAACAAACTGCGGACTTTCCTCTCACTTCTTGGGATTACAATTGGAATATTTGCCATCATTTCGGTTTTTACCATGGTGGATTCTATTCGAAACAACATCGATAAAAGTATTTCATCATTGGGCGACAATGTAATTTATGTGCAAAAGTGGCCTTGGGAATTTGGCTCTGATTATCCTTGGTGGAAATACATGAATAGGCCTGTTACCCAGCTCGACGAACTGTCTGAGATCCGTAAAAGAAGCAAACTTGCTGAGTTTTGTTCCTTTCTCATCCAGGCTCAAGTAACGTTAAGATACAAATCGTCCAGTGCTGAAAATGTGCAAATCAATGCTATTTCGGAGGATTACGATAAGATTAAAAATTTCGAATTACAGGATGGACGTTATTTCACAGATGCGGAATTGCGCGCTGGTCGTGGCCTTGCTGTTATTGGTGCACAGGTATCGGAAAACTTGTTTGGCAATGTGAATCCGATTGGAAAAACAATTTTCCTTAGAGGAGATAAGGTTCATGTTATTGGAATCTTCAAGAAAGAAGGTGAGAACATCATTGATTTCGGATTAGACAATGCTGCAATGATTCCATTGAATTTTGCGCGGAGCCGCGTAGATATTCGTAACGAACAAGTGAACCCTTATATCGCAGTGAAGGCGAAGGATGGAATTGGCAATGCGGCCTTGAAGGATGAGTTAACAGGAATCATGCGAAGCATAAGGCGGATTTCGCCACGCGACGAGGATAATTTTGCTTTAAATGAAACCAAGCTGTTATCGAATGGATTCGATCAATTAATTGGTGTTGTGAATATTGCGGGAGGTGTAATTGGATTTTTTTCGATTTTAGTTGGAGGTTTTGGTATTGCCAATATCATGTTTGTTTCTGTAAAGGAGCGAATAAATATTATTGGAATCCAGAAATCATTAGGAGCGAAAAATTATTTCATTTTGTTCCAGTTTTTATTTGAAGCAGTAATTCTCTCATTGATGGGCGGAATTATGGGACTATTGCTCATTTTTTTACTTACACTTTCACTTTCAGGAGGGATTGATTTCGATATTTCACTCAGCTGGAACAATGTAATTATTGGATTAATTATTTCAAGTGTTATTGGATTAATTTCTGGAATTGCTCCTGCTATTTCGGCTTCACGATTAAATCCTGTTGATGCCATTCGTGCTAAGTAAAACCAACCTGAAACACATATTTCGCAGACATTTCATTCGATTTTCACATTGAAAAATTCACAAATCCCTAAGTACCTTGCTACTTTTAGTTTAATTCTGCCTTTAATTGTTGGAGGTCTTTTGTATGTATCATTTAATCAAATTGATTCAGGCAGAATAAATGATATGCTTTGGTTTTCCTTTACTTTATTGACTTTGATCACCATCGTATTGTGGTTGCCTATATTTCACATACTTTTCAAATTCCCTGATAGTATTGTTAAAAATGAATTGATTCGGGTTGGATTTTACATTGTTTTAATCACCTTTAGTATTCCTTTGTTTTGGCTTACATACAAAATGCTATTAAGCAAAGATTACTTGCTGCTTTTAACTGGAGCTATTGCAGTTTTATTCAACCAATTGATTAGAATTTTAGCTTCAAGAAATCAATGGAATTTTAATTTGACCCATTTCGATTTTAGCTATTGGATTCTATGTTATCAAATGCTTATGGGATATGTTTTATTGAATTTGATTGGATAGTTTGACGCATCCAATAAATCAAGTAAAATCCAATGAATTCGATCGAATTGATTAAGTAAACTCTCGTCTTTAGGATCTTAGTATTAGAGAAAAGAATCGAATAAGACCTCTGTATTACGACTCAAATATTTAAAATTACCTGATCACCTGAATTCGGCCTGTGTAGTTTTTGGTTTCGCAGGCAGTTTCCACCTTTATCTTGTAAACGTAGATGCCTTCAGCAACAAACGCTCCGTTTAGTTTGCCATCCCAGCCTTGGTTGGAGTCGGACCAACGAAAGATTAAATCGCCCCAGCGACTGTAAATTGAAGCATCTAACTTCGGATTTCCTGCAGTGAATAAGCGGAATTCTGGATTGATTTGATCTTCATTTGGCGTGAAGCAATTCGGGATATAAACAGGCTCATTTTCTAAGATAATTAGAGGTATTGAATCTGTCTTTACTTCTGCATCGCAACCGCTTAAAACGCATCGAAGAATTAATCCATTCATATCGGATGTTGATGCAATGGAGAGATCTGGCGATTCAACTCCAGTGAATCCAGTTAGATTAAGCGGGATAAATTCGCCTGATCCATCTAGTACTTCCCATTGATACTGAATGCCTACACCTTTTGATAGAACTTGCAGCAAGAATGGGCTACCAGAGCATATTGGGGTTACGATGGGCTGTGCCAATAAAACAGGAAGGCCATTCACATTAAGCGTTAGAATAGTGCTGAACAAGGTTGTACATTCTCCTTCTATTTTACACCGCAACTTAGCCAAGTGCCATGAAGCAGGCATGTTGGTTATCAGTAAATTGGATGTATTTTCTCCATTTACACCAACTGTATTGAGTAAGGGCTGGAAACCTGAGCCAGTATTCAATTCCCATTGATATGTAATTGCGTTCTCGGCTTGAACAGAAATCTGCAATGATTCTCCCTCGCAACGTGTTACCTGTGCAGGAATAGGCTCAACTGTCAATGCAGGAAATAAATTAAGTGAAGCGTTGTTACTGGTCAGTTCTTGTCCACATCCTGTTGCTTTCACTCGAAATACCCAACCTTGCATATTTTCGGCAACAGGGTTTATTGTGAGTGTTGAACTGCTAGAACCATTGTATGGAGCAGCACTTGGAACATTCTGAAAAGTCACTCCGCCATCATTACTGTATTCCCATTGCCAACTTTCTGAACCTGTTGCAGCGGAAATAAATTGCTCGGAGTTCCCTGCACATGCTTGCACATTGACAGGCTGTTGAGTGAAAGCTGGAGGACTTTGCACCGTTAAAACTGCCGAAGTACTTTGAACAGGATTTCCACAATCGCCACTTACTACACATTGAATCAATGCATTGTTTAAAGCAGCAGTAACGCTTGACAGCAGCAAAGAATCTGTGTTAGTCTGACTAAAAACACCACCATTTACAAGCGTGGTGAAAGTATTACCACCATCGTTGCTCATCTGCCATTGATACGTCAAACCAGGGCCAGAAGCATTTATACTGAATGATGTATTGGTTCCAAGGCAAACAGATTGATTTATTGGCTGATTTTGGATTGAAGGGACTGGATTGTGGTTGATGGTTACTTGGTTGCT
>CAMCXT010000050.1 GCA_945883545.1 Chitinophaga pinensis
TAAAAGTCAATCCTGTTTTTTTCATTTGTCTGTCTGTTTTAATATTATTATTCTGTTTGTTCAATTACACTTTGGTCTATTTACAATGACCGCTAACGTTTCGCGGCTTAGCCGAAGTTTGGGATTGGTGAACGTGACCCTTCACGTGAAAACGAAGTTACAAAGAAATCGAAATTCTCAACCTTCCTGAATGCCCAAATTTTGGCTAGCCGTTGTTAGTTGCGGTTCCTAGAAACCGATTGTATCTCATCAGAGCAAATTCATCCGTCAGGCTTGTTTTATGGCTTTTGCGAGTATTTAACATGGTTTTCAACATGGTTGTTCAATGATTTATTTTCGATGCGTTGAGAGGCAAAAAATTATGTCCGAACTTTGCCTTAGAAGCCCAGCTAAAAAAAAGAAACCAGTTTCTTTTTTTTAGCTAGGCTTCTAAGGTAGCCGAGACGATCTTATTGCCTTTTCAAGATCTGAAATCAGAACAAGAAAAACCTTGAAAGAAACGGACATTAGAAACGGAAATTGAAAAGCTGAAGACTGATTTACTTAGCAGTTAAGCCGCAGCAGGAAAAGGGAATCGCAACTAACTTACTTATGGTCGTTTAAAATTAGCGCTAAGTTAGAATATTGGCTGGATTGGCGAAATAAAGAAGACATATTGGATTTATAGGTCCTCGAGAGGACTGCGGATCTGGCCAATTTCGCGCTGACTTACATGCGTGTATATCATAGTTGTTTTTGTAGAATTATGACCGAGTAATTCTTGTATGTACCTAATGTCTGTACCTCTCTCTAATAAATGAGTTGCATAGGAATGTCTAAGCCAATGAAGTGTTGCAGGTTTTCGTATGCCTGCCTTTTTACATGCTTGCTTAAACACTAATTGTAAACTTCGCTCTGCGTATGGCGTACCAGGTGTTTCACCTTCAAATAAGTACTCTAGCGGGCGCTCGACTTTATAATAATCTCGAAGTGATTCTATCAAGATATCTGGAATTGGCACCATTCTGTCCTTTTTGCCCTTGGCTTGCCTAATTAGCAACATCTTGCGGTGACTATTAATATCTGCAGGTCGCAATGATCTAAGTTCTCCCGCTCTGAGTCCACAGGCATAAATAACTTGTAGCATCAATCGATGTTTAATGTTTATTGGTGAAATCAAGATCATCTTCACTTCTTCCTTGGCCAATACTTCAGGTAATTTATGCTCTCTTCTAGGCCTTTCAACCGATTCTTCTGGAAATGAATCGGATCCTTGAACGCGCAAGAAAATTTTTAATGCATTTGCCGCTGTGTTCTGATAGGATGCAGATAGCTTATTGGCTAGGATGTATTCTCTATTGAATTTAATGAACATGTTGTGGTTCAGGTCTTCGAATGATTGAAGGTTGCAGTACCTGAAAAAGGATTCCAATATCTTAGTGTAATTATCGATTGATTTCGGACTGTAGCGTCTATGCTCCATCCATGCACACATTTGCGTTAAACAACTGCGGATATCTCTCCCATAGCGCTCCATCCAATTGAAATCAGGATTCCAAGGCCAAGTAGTTTCACCGATCTTTAGGTAATAATTCATTCGCTGATAGCTCCTTACGAAGCGCATCAATTCTTTTCTTGAGAATTCATCATCTATTATGAGCCAGCATTTGTGGTGAAACGACCACTTATTGCTTTGTATTCTGCTGATAAACCGATACATATCGGAGAGGTATTCACATGACACACCTATAAAGGTGAGATTATTCATTTCGAAACGGCAAAAGGTGACAGTAGAATTTTCCATGGACTTTTTTTGGAAAATTAGCCTGCGGATCTTTCTGTAAAACGCCCTTATGGGAGAAAAATATGAACGATAGTGTTAATTTCTTTTGGAAGAAGGGTCTTTACTTTATTAAAAATTATGATAAAGAGACAAGCCTATTCGTATGTAGTTGATGGCTTGTTATTTCGATTGTTTTTCTTCTGTTGAATGATCTTTCCTGTTCTGTCTGTCACAGTATAGCCTTCTGAAAGCCAAAGGTCAAAGCCGTCTTTTAGGATAATGATTGTTGTAAATCCTTCATTGTTCATCCACTCTGCAGCCTCTTTACTTCTGTAGCCTCCACCGCAGTAAAGGAATACAGGTTGGTTCTTTGGAAGTTCTTTGGCGATTTTCTTGAACGAATCACCTTCCCATTCTACAATTCGTGCATTGGGAATTATGCCGGATTCCGCTTCAGATGCCGACCTTAGATCGATTATAGAACCTTTGATATGCAATAGTTTTGCTTCAAATGCTGCATTGTCGAGAATCTCGATCCGTGCCTTCGATTTTTGAGCAAAGGTATTTGAGGAAGATAACAATACGCAACTAACTAGAAATAAGAATCTTATTAGTTTCATTTGTGCTAGTATTTAGAAATTTCATCGCTCAAATCGAACACAAGCTCCGACGAGAAAGGTTGAATGATTGAAGCCCCAGCAGCCGATCTGTATCCGCCTGCACAGTGCACCATGATTGGTTTTCCAGCTGGGATTTCGTTAAGACGTTCTCTGAGTTCTGGTAAAGGAATTTCTAAGGCATTTGGAAAAATTCTTCTGGTGTTGATTTCACCAATGTTGCGTATGTCTACGATTGTGTAACTGCCAGGATTGTCTCTAAAATCTTGATAGTCGGTTGATTTGGCGGTGAGCTGAAGATTCTCGGGTGTTGTTAAGGCTCCTTTAATGAAGGATTCGTAACCAATTTTTGCAGTTTTTCGAATGATGCTTTCGAGTGCAGATTCGTTTTCGGCAATGAGGTAAAACGGTTCGTTAGGAGCAACGATAGAACCAAGCCAAGTTTCAAATTTTCCGCCATCCATAAGGTTGATTGCATTGGGCAGATGCCCTTCTCTGAAATCAGATTGTTTTCGTGTATCAATCAAAAGAATATCTGATTGAAGAGGTGAATTAGCGGCAATACGCGGAACTGCTTTTATGCTTTCTTCGAATGATGGCGCACCTGTTTTGTTTAACTGAACATCATAACCAAAGTATTTAGGAACGAAAGGCTGATCCTCGAGTAAACTCTGAACAAATTCAGACTCATTGGTTATTTTAAAAGCATAGTTGGTTTGAATTTCTCTTCCAATGGTGCTGCTTAGGTCAGTGCTTAGGTTTTTCCCACAAAGCGAACCTGCCCCGTGCGCAGGATACACCACAACATCTTCGTCAAGATTTTTCAAAATCGAATGAACCGAATGGAACATTGCACGTGCTAATTCTTCGCGTTTCGCTGAAATATTGCCGGTAGTTTCTCTTAAATCGGGACGACCAACATCGCCTACGAAAAGAGTATCGCCTGAAAACAAGGCTTTTTGTTTACCTGAGTGGTCGACTAACAAAATGCAGATTGAATCGGGAGAATGGCCAGGCGTGTTGAGGGCTTTAAGTTGAATGTTTCCAAGTTGGATCGAATCGCCGTTGTCGAAAGCTTGATGCTGATAGTCGGCGCCGAGGAGTTTACTCACATAGATGGTAGCTCCAGTTTGGTTGGCGATTTCGAGATGAGAAGATACAAAATCGGCATGTGGATGCGTTTCGATAACACACACAATTTTGGCATTGTGTTGATTTACAAAATCATAGTACTGTTTAGGATCTCTCGCAGGATCGATAACTGCTGCCTGGTTGTTACTGATTATAACGTATGAGCCGTGCGCGAGGCCTTTGTCGTAAAACTGTTCTATGATCATTTTCTCGTGGTATTGAGCTGCAAAAATAGTGAAAAGGATGGCTTGGATGTTCGATGTTTCCGGATGTATACAATTAACTTGGCGCAATCATGTGGCGACTATCTTGCCCGTGAAGATGTTCTAAATGCAGTAAGGGGCAGGGATTGAAGCGGATAGCCCGCAGGCCGATTTTATGAGGCCGAGGACTAGTAGCGGAAAGCCCGATTGCCCCCCAAGCCGATAATGTGGATAAAGTGTTGTCGTTTGTGGACCGATACCTTGTGTTAGGCACAAGATAAAATGATATTTTTGGAACCGATTTTTGATCCATGTATTCACTATTGCGTAAAGAAATAAGCAGTTTCCTGACTTCGTTAACGGGGTATATTGTTATTACGATATTCCTTTTGGCGGTTGGACTGTTTTTGTGGGTTTTTCCGGGTGATTTCAATATAATTGATGCCGGATTTACTTCGTTGGAGTCACTTTTTGTGATTGCTCCTTGGGTGTTTATGTTTTTGATTCCTGCCATTACGATGCGCTCTTTTGCGGAAGAAAAACGAACAGGAACCATCGAACTCTTGTTGACCAGGCCACTGAGCGAATGGCAAATCATTTTGGCGAAGTATTTTGCTGGTTTGCTGTTGGTTGTGCTCTCGTTGATTCCAACATTCGTATATTATTATTCGCTACAAGGCCTCGGCAATCCTCCCGGTAATATTGATACAGGCGCTACTTGGGGATCATACATTGGACTAATGTTTTTGGGTGGAGCCTACGTTTCTATCGGCTTGTTTGCATCGTCTATCACCGAAAATCAAATTGTATCTTTTATTACCGCATTTTTCCTTTGCTTTTTTTGCTATTTTGGATTTGACGCCATTGGTGGAATGGAAATATTTAGGTCGGTTGATGAATTGATTATTGATATCGGAATTAATGCGCATTTTGCATCTATGAGCAGAGGCGTTATTGATTCGCGGGATGTACTGTATTTCCTGAGTTTTATATTTGTTTTTCTGGCATTGACCAGATTCCGTTTATTGAGTAGAAACTGGTAATCATGGCGAAAATTAAAAAGGGAAATAAGCACTTGAAAAGGTCGGCCATTGTTAATTTAATTTTGTTGCTGACGATTGTAGTTCTGGTCAATATTGCCGGGAGTTTTAGTTTTTTTCGACTTGATTTAACAGCAGAAAAAAGATACTCATTAAGTAAATCCACAATTAAATTACTAGAAGGCTTGCCAGATGTGGTTTATGTGAAGGTTTATTTGGAAGGTGAATTTCCTGCTAGCTACAAAAAACTTCGAAATTCAATTAAAGAAATGCTCGATGAATTTAGAGCTTATACGCCAAATGTTGAATACGAATTTATAAATCCATCGGCCAGCGAAGATGAAAATGAACGAAAAGCCGTTTATCGACAGCTGGTTCAAGAAGGTTTGACTTACACCACACCTGTTGAAGAAAAAGGTGCTGGAGTATCGCAAACATTAATTTGGCCTGGTGCTTTGTTTACTTATCGCGGTCGAACAATTCCAGTTCAATTGCTGAAAAGCACTACTTATGCGAACGAGGAACAAATGATTTCAAGAGCGGTAAATGATTTGGAATATGAAATGACCAATACAATTCGCAAACTTGGAACTACAATTAAGCCTCGTGTTGCATTTATTGAAGGTCACGGTGAATTAGATTCGCTTGAAACAAAGGATTTGTCGATTGGATTAGAAGAATATTATTCGGTTGAACGTGTTCGAATTGATTCGAATTTAACGAGCCTTGTTTACCGCGCCGAACGCAAAGATTCGCTCATTTTTGTACCAAGATACAAAGCGATAATTGTTGCAAAACCAGATTCTGCATTTTCTGAAAAAGATAAATTCCTCCTCGACCAATATGTTATGCGTGGTGGAAAAATTATTTGGGTAATAGACCGAGTGGCTGCGTCGATGGACAGTTTAAGTTCATACAATGCAACCATGGTTTATCCTCAAGAATTAAATTTAGACGATTTATTGTTTAAATATGGTGCACGTGTAAATAGCGATTTGGTAATGGATTTAAGTTCATCTGTTATTCCTGTAGTTGTTGGTATGGTTGGAAATCAACCTCGCTTTGAACCCAAACGTTGGCCGTATTTCCCATTGGTATTGCCTGCAAGCAATCATCCAATTGTAAATAACCTCAATGCAATTCGATTTGAATTTGCCAATAGTATTGATACTGTAGGAGCAGAGGGCATTCGCAAATCTATTTTATTGCGTAGTTCTGAACGTTCATTAAAAATTAATGCACCTGCAAGAATTTCATTGAACATTTTACGCGAAAAGCCAGATGCCAAGATTTATTCTCAAAAGGATATTCCTTTGGCTGTATTGCTAGAAGGGAAATTCAATTCTGTTTATAAAAACAGACTTATTCCTTCCTTGATGAACAATCCAGTGATTGGCTACAAAGAAAGCTGCGATAAAGAAAATCGAATGATTGTTGTTTCGGATGGTGATGTGATGCGTAATATCGTGAACCGTTCCGATAACCGTGTAGCGCCGCTTGGTTACGATCGTTACACAGGCGAATTGTTTGGAAATAAAGATTTTCTGTTGAATTGTGTGAATTATTTGTGCGATGATGCTGGTTTGATTTCTGTGCGTTCTCGTGAAGCCAAATTGCGCTTATTGGATGAGACCAAATTGAAGGCAAATAGAGCCGTGATTCAAATTCGAAACGTGGTTATCCCGATCGTTTGTTTATTGCTTGCTGGAACTGTTTTGGTTTGGATGCGGAAACGTAAATTTTCTAAAGCTGCTTAACGTATGAAGAGTAACAAAATATTAATTATTGCGGTTGTCGTACTGGGCATTTTGGTGAGCTATTTCATTTACACGAGCAACAACAAAACATTGAGAGGAGAGTTGAGCGATTTTGCTGTTGAAGATACAGCATCGATCGACAAGATCTTTTTGGCAGATAAATTAGGACATACCTCTTTACTCACTCGTGTATCTTCATCAGAATGGCGGATTGACGAATATTTGGCACGCCAAGACGCTATCAACACCTTGCTTTTTACCATCAAGAAAATGAAAGTAAAGGCACCCGTTGCAAAATCGATGGAGCCGAAAGTTTTGAAGGACATGGCAGGTGTCGGACAGCGAAAACTCGAGCTGTATTCGGGCGGAAGGTTGCTCAAAACCATTTTTATAGGTGTTGAAACCATGGACAAAATGGGAACCTACATGCTTATCGAAGGATCAACAGTTCCATTTGAAGTGCACATCCAAGGTCACCGTGGATTTCTCCAAGGTCGTTTCATTACAGACGCTCGTTTATGGCGCGATCCTGCCATATTCAAGTATGATTACCGCGACATCCGTAAAATATCGGTGAACTATCCAGAAGTTCCACAACAGAGTTTTGAGGTATTGTACAACGGACAAAAACCTTCGTTGATGGTTGGCGGGAAAAAGATCGAAGCCGACACCCTCGGTCTCTATCAATACCTCAATGCTTACAAGAGTGTTGTATATGAATATATTGTAACTGAATCATTCCCCGCTCAAAGAAAGGATTCAATCTTATCCAATACACCTTTCGTTCAAATTGCAGTAACAGATAAAGCTGGGAAAGTTAATTCTATCAAAGGATACAGAAGAGCCGCAGGGCCAGAAGAAACTGATCCGGATGGAAATCCGCTGAAGTTTGATCCAGACCGAATGTATGGACATCTGAATGGAAAGGACTTTCTGTTGGTTCAATATTTTCAATTCGATCGCTTACTAAAAGAACCTTCATGGTTCGTAAATGCCTCTAAATAAGTTCATTAAATAAACATAGGTAAGTTCATCGGAATTGCAATCAATCCTTTATCTTTACCGCCCCAAAAAATCTCTGAGATGAAATTCATTATTTCCAGTGGTGCGCTTTTAAAGCAGCTTCAGAATATTTCAGGTGTGCTCAGCACCAACAGTTCTCTTCCGATCTTGGAAGATTTCTTGTTTGATATTTCTGAAGGTGAATTGATGATTCTTGCGTCGGATCTCGACAATACAATCATCACACACATTAAAGCAGAAGCGCAAGAGCCTGGCCGTGTTGCTATTCCGGCTAAAATGCTTATCGATTCCCTCAAAAGTTTCCCTGAGCAACCGCTTACATTTATTATCAATCCCGATACTTTCGGAGTTGAAATCGCTTCTGGTTACGGTAAGTACAAACTCAATGGGCACGATCCTGAAGAGTTTCCGAAAATCGCAGAAATCGAAGAAGGAACAAGCTTTAACATGGATGCTTCCATTCTTTACAGTGGAATCAACAAAACCATTTTTGCTACCGGAAACGACGACCTTCGCCCCGTAATGTCGGGTGTTTTCATGCAAGTTGGGTCTGAAAACCTAACCATGGTTGCTACAGACTCACACCGCTTGGTTCGCTACCGCAGAAACGATGTAAAATCTGAAAACGAAGCTTCTTTCATCATTCCAAAGAAGCCGTTAAACCTCCTCAAAAACCTTCTTGGTTACGTGAATGGAGATGTAACGATCGATTTCAATGCCCGCAATGCTTCATTCTCTTTCGATCAAATTCGCGTGGTTTGTCGATTGATTGATGGCCGCTACCCGAACTATGAAGCAGTTATTCCAAAGGAAAATCCTTTCCGTTTGAGCATGAGTCGCCAAGATTTGATGAGTTCTATTCGTCGTGTCGCGATCTTCTCAAGCAAAAGTACAAACCAAGTGAAACTTAATATCCAAGGTTCTGAACTTCAGCTTACTGCCGAAGATCTTGACTATGCAAATTCAGCTTCTGAACGCCTAGCTTGTCAGTACGAAGGTGAAGACATGGAAATTGCTTTCAACTCTAAGTTCATCAACGAAATGTTGAGCAACCTCGAAACAGATCGCATCACTTTAAACATGAGTGCTCCGAACAGAGCAGGTATTTTACTCCCTGAGTCTGAAACACCAGACGCCGACGAGGATTTATTGATGCTCGTTATGCCTGTGATGCTTAACAACTAAATAGAATTTCAAGCCGGTTTAATTGCCGGCTTTTTCATTTTAACTATCTTATCTTATGAGCAATAGCGCACACGAAATAGATTACCGCATCATCGGCGAAGAGATGCAGTGTATCGAAATTGAACTAGATCCACAAGAAACGGTAATTGCTGAAGCCGGTTCGATGATGATGATGTCATCAGCCATTAAAATGGAAACCATCTTTGGCGATGGCCGCGAACAACAAGGCTTTTTTGGCAAACTACTATCTGCAGGAAAACGCGTATTAACTGGCGAAAGCTTATTTATGACTGCTTACACCAATCTTGGCCAAGGCAAGCAGCATGTGCATTTTGCGGCCCCGTATCCGGGGAAAATTATCCCTCTCGATTTAACCTTGTTCGGCAACAAAGTGATCTGTCAGAAAGATGCATTTCTCTGCGCTGCCAAGGGAGTTGCAGTGGGCATCGAATTCCAAAAGCGTCTCGGAACGGGTCTCTTCGGAGGTGAAGGTTTCATCATGCAGAAACTCGAAGGCGACGGCTGGGCTTTCGTGCACAGTTGCGGTACCATCATCGAAAGAGAATTGCAACCAGGAGAAATCCTTCGTGTGGATACCGGCTGTATCGTAGCATTTACGCAAACAATCGATTACGACATCCAATTCGTGGGAGGCATCAAAAACACACTTTTCGGTGGAGAAGGGGTGTTCTTTGCGCAACTCAGCGGTCCAGGTAAAGTGTGGATCCAATCGCTTCCATTTAGCCGTTTAGCTGGTCGTGTACTCATGTATTCACGCGGTGGCAAGGAAGAAGGCAGCCTGCTCGGCGGATTGGGCGGCTTGCTAGATGGTGATAATCGATAAGAGGATAAGCTTAGGACTGAAGTGCAAAGTTTCGGGGCTTAGTATCCCCGGACTTAAGTCCGGGGTTGCTGGACTTAAGCTCATGGCTGCAGAGGTTTAAGTCCGAAGCAGCTGTGGGAGCTTAGAATCCCCGGACTGATGTTCAAGGATACGAGGGTCTAGGATCCCCAGACTGAAGTTCATGACAGCTGTGGGAGCTGAGGATCCCCGGACTGAAGTCCGGGGTTGCGGTGAATCAAGATGATCTTTTCAGAGGACTTGCAGCCTCGGACTTTAGTCCGAGGGCAGAGGATTTACATGCTCATTTTTTCAGCATCTCGATCACTTTTCTGTCGATCGGATAGGTAACATGTTCGGGTGTGATTTCTGAAAGTGGAACCCATCTGAATCCTACAGTGTCGTTGATTTCAGGCATGTTCTCGAAAGGCGAATTCAAAGCTGTAAATTGAGGTTGTTGTTTGAAACGGCATCGGTAGTAGATCGAAATCAACTGTCCGCCTCCACTGAACATCGATTCTACAAAGAAATCAGTCGTGTAGAAGTGTTCGAGGATTTCAACATGCTCGTTGCATTCTTCGAGGAACTCGCGTTTTAATCCTTCGATCAACCCTTCTCCGAACTCCAATCCCCCGCCAGGGAACTTTGTCATGAAGCGATTCTGACAGTATTCATCGGTAACTAAAAGTTCATTGTTCTCGTTGATCACCAATCCGTAAACACGCACATTGAATTTCTTACGCTCATTTTCCATGGCCGAAAGTTAAGTTGAAATCGGCGATTGATCGAATTTTCGAACCCTTTTAACGGCTTGTTGTTTCCATAGGGTCTTTTTACCTTTCCACCATGCGCATTTATCCTGAAGACTCTTTACAACGCTTTGAATTCGACCGGATCAAATTCCAGGTGGAAGGCTATTGCCGCAGTCAGCAGGCGAAGGATAAAGCACGCAATTTATCGCCGCTTAACACGGCGGATGCGATTCTTCCACTTTTGCACCGAACCAAGGAACTGCTCGATTTGATGCGCACGGGCTCTTACTTTCCTGCCAGTTCGTTTACAGATGTGAGCCGTGAAATTTCCCTTTTGGGCATCAATGGTTCGACTTTGGTGGAAAAGCAACTGCTCGCCATCCGCGATTTGAGCGATACCACGAACAGTTTGGTGAAGTATCTGTCGGATAAGAAAGCGGTTTTGCCTGCCTTGTGTGGAATTTTCGAGAAGGTATATTATACCAATGAAATCATCCATCCAATCGATGAAATTTTGGATACTGGCGGGGAAGTAAAAACGTCAGCATCAAAGGAATTAGCGGCAATACGGAAGAATCTGAATGATTCACGAAGAGAACTTGACAAGGTTTTTAGATCCCAGTTGACCAAGTTAAAGAAGCTTGGCTGGTTGGCCGATACGGAAGAAAGCGTTTACAACGGAAGACGCGTTTTAAGTGTTCTTGCCGAACAGAAACGCAGCGTGAAAGGTCTCATCCAAGGAAGTTCCGATACCGGCAAAACATCATTCATTGAGCCGATCGAAACAGTCGATTTGAACAATGAGGTTTTCGAGTTGCAATCGCAGGAACGACGAGAGATCATGCGAATTTTGAACGAGCTCACGAAACGACTGCGGCCTTTCAAACCACTCATTGTAGATTCTCAGGAAGCATTATCGGAGCTTGATTTTTCAAAAGCAAAAGCACAGTCGGCACAGGAACTTAATGCCACCATGCCGGCTTTTACTACGAAATCACTCGTTCGATTAATCGATGCGCGACATCCCGTGTTGGTGTTGCAGAATAAAGCCTCAGGCAAATCGGTGGTTCCGATGAGTTGCAGTTTGGATGGAAGTCAGCGATTGGTGGTAATTTCAGGACCGAATGCAGGTGGAAAATCGATCGCCTTGAAGACCGTTGGTTTGCTCCAAATGATGTGGCAAAGTGGTTTGTTGGTTCCGACTTCCGAGAAATCGGAGATGGGCATTTTTCATCGGATGTTTTCCGATATCGGCGATAGTCAGTCGATTGAATATGAGTTAAGTACCTACAGTTCTAGATTGGCCAAGATGAAGTATTTTCTTCAGTTTGCCGACCGAAGAACTTTGGTGTTGATCGATGAGTTTGGAACTGGAACAGATCCTGAATTGGGTGGCGCCATTGCAGAATCTATCCTCGAAGAGCTTTCTGCCAATAAAACTTTGGGTATCATCACGACGCATTACATGAACATCAAATTGGCCGCCGAACGCTTGGATGGCGTGGAGAATGCCTGCATGTTGTTCGACGACGAAACGTTGATGCCGATGTTCCGTTTGGTGGTTGGACAGCCCGGAAGTTCTTATACATATGTGATTGCCGAAAAGGCTGGTTTGCCTGCTAAGGTGATCGAGGGGGCACGTCAGAAAACCACCAACGACAAACTTACGCTAGATAGCTTGTTGCAGCAATTACACCAGAAGCAGCAAGAATTGAAGCGGTTGGCGCTATTGTTTGATGAGAAACAACTTCAAGCAGAAGCCAGCAAAACGAAGTACGACGAGCTTTACGAGAAGTGGAAACAGCGCATGGAGAAGAAAAATGCTTCTGCAGAAGACGACCACAAGTTGATGGAATTGGGCAAGAAGTTCAAAGGTTGGATGAAAGAATGGGAAGGCTCAGCTGCAGATAAAAAAGCGGTGATGCAGAAGATCACCAAGGCTATGTCGGCCGAGAAGCTGAAGAAAATCAACAAGGCGCAAGAAGCGAAAAAGGAAAAGAAGCGATTACAAGAGCTTGAAAAGAAAAAACTTCAGATCGTTGTTGGCTCGAAAGTGAAGTTGCTCAAAGGCCGTCAAACCGGACTTGTAGAGGAAATTCAAGGCAACAAAGCCAAAGTGATGTTCGGCAACTTAAAGACGATTGCCAGTTTGGAAAGTTTGGAAGCAGTGGAATGATCCATTCACTTCTTATCGAATTATCGCCAATTTAGAAGTCACACAACCATTTTCGTTACACACAGAAACGAGGTAAAATCCATCAGGAATTTCTTGGGTTGAAAGAAGCAATTCAGACTGATTATTTACCTCAATTTGTTTGATCATTTTTCCTTGTAAATCGCAAACTGAAATACTGGTGTTTATTGCATTTGCATTGGTCCAAGAAATACGAACTTCATTTTGCGTTGGATTGGGATAAACCAAGATTTTATTTTCGAATTTCTTTTGAGTTGAAGTGCTTAAATTCCAATCGAAACAGGTAGGATAATTCTGCTGTTCGAACCAATTTCTCACGATGTTGGCATTGCTTTCCACTTGCAAAAAGTATGGCTCCGAATTAAATTCATAATTTAAATTCCTATTAAATACCCAAGCATAATCGACTGAGAATTTTTCGCCAGCAGCAAGATTGAAAGGGCCGGAGGAAATGACGGTGTTTCTATTTCCAGGGGTGTTTCCCGCATATAATTCGCTCCATGAATCAGCTTCATTTTCGAATGGCCATGAAGGAAACATATGACGCGTTGGAGTTCCGGTTCCATATCCGATTCCACCATAGACCATCTGTGCTCCATTCTTCCACTTATCGGTTAGGTAATTGTAGTAATCTGAAGCACTAAATGGGCTACCAAGAACACTCCCTGATTCGCCATTATATGTTCTGAAATAAGACAATAAATTTTTCTCTCCAACTTCGTCAATTATTCCATCATTGTCATTGTCTATGGTGTCCATAGGTTCAGACAACGGACCATCTAGAACAATTGTAGATAAGATTGGCGGTTTCGGTCCATATTCAAAAGGGCTTTCTGCTATAGTATCTGTAGAATGATAAAATACTAAATTATTCTGCGGGCTAGATCCTGTGAGAATTGGATATAAATTAGAAGAGTATTGTAAATGCCCTAGAGCCATTCGATTGTAATCTTTATTGCTTCTGTTGAACACATCAATATGAAGGAAGAAAGTATAATTTAATATGCTGTCCTCGCTTGTGATTTCAGGACATGAAAATGCATAGGCGTATTGATGTATTTCAAGTCCCAAGTCGGGCATATAAGAATTATCATCCGCCGCAGTGCTGTCGTTAAATATGGTGAAAATAGTTTGGTCTCCCATTAAAGCTGGATAATCGCCTTCTTCAATTGGATTGTAAATTCCATTGTTATTTACATCAACGAATCGCGCTAAATTTCTAGCTTGGTTTGTTCCCGGAGTGCCATGTGCAGGCCAAGAAAGAATGTCAGGATGTGGAACGTAGCTTCCGTTTTGCACATTGCCTTGTTCGAAATGGTATTGGAATTCTTCAATATGCCAACGGTTCAAATTCCATAGCCTATCGTATTTTAACATTTCTGTTTCGTTTGTGCTGCAATTGGTTGTGTCTAATGGTCCAGGTTGAAAATTGAATTCATCATAATAGAAATCAAATTTGCTTACATGTAATTTTTCATTTTCGTCGAAAGCTCCTGCACTCAGATAGGCTCCTCCGATTGCAAATTTACCGCTCCCTTTTGGTACTTCGAAGATTGGCTTGGTATCGTTTTGCCAGAAATAGAAGTTTGCTCCTTGGTTTCCAAATCCAATGTCCATTTGATTTATGGAAAGATTGCTTACGTTACGTGTTTGAATTGCACCTGGTGTAAAAAATGGCTCCCCATTATAATTTATCAGCATGTCAGATCCAATATTGGGCATATACCAAAACTTTTCTCTTCTATTGTGGTATTTTGCTTTAAAAGGACCCAAAACTGAATTGGTATACTCGCTTGTGAAACTCTGTGTATGCAGTGTTTCATTATTTATCGAAATTAGTTTTCGTTGAGAGAATCCAACCACTTCACTACCGTTAACCTGGATCAACTTCCCAATTGAACCTATTTCATTTAGTGGATCAGCAAGGCTAGTTAAATAATTTGAAGAAAGTTGATTGTTATTAAAGCAATAGAGTCCACTTTGAATATTTGAATTTGAAAGGAACCACACGCCGTTGCCATTGGTTGCCTCAATATCTGTGATTCGATTCGATGTAATATTCAAATTACTTGTATTGAAGGTTGTCCAAGTATTTGCTTCTTTTTTCGCCAACCCATTTCTTGTTCCAATCCAAATTCGGTTGGGTGTTTCTTCCGTTAAATCATACACTGTATCGTTTGGCAATCCTGAATTTTGGGTGTTCCAAATTTCATTTGTAGCGGGTTGCAAAATTCCTTGATTAGTTAAAATATACACCTTATCGTCGAACTTCGACGATACCATGTTAGTCACTGTTAACCCATTGAGCAGTGGAGTGTAATCGGTAAATGTATTTCCATCAAAGAAGAAAAGTACGTTGGGGGTATTTCCATCACGCATGATGAGCCAAACTTTATCATAACTCACTGCCAGAAATTGTATAGGATAATCTGGTAGATCACCTTCCACTGGATACATTGTCCATTCATTTGTTTGAATGTCATATTTTCCTAAACCATTGTTATTAAACCCTACCCAAGCATTGCCTAATGTATCGAAATCAAATGTATAATGAGACCTACTTACGTTAGGAATACTCTCTGGCCTTGGAATCGTGTCGAAAACAGCTTGCCCGCAAAGATTTATGGAAACCAAAAACGATAGCAAGAGTAGGGAAATGCCTAAGCGAATAGCCATAACTGAATATTTAACGAATTCTATCTATTAATTACTACAAGAATAGCAATTTAGATTGAATTAATAATCTTCAGGTGTGCTATAATTTCAAGAATAAATCTTGGAAGTATTGTCAGACGACAGGAGTTCTAAGAAATCAATTTCCCAACAAGGTCACTGTGCCTTTTTCTTCAAATGGTTGGTCCTTGACATCGGTACCGTTGATGATGTAGAAATAAGTCCCATCATTCATCTTTTCCCCGTTAAACGTGCCATCCCAGCCACCACTCACAACATCCCAAGAATACAACATCTTTCCCCAACGGGTAAATACACGCGCCTGGAAAGTCTTTACAGCATTGTATTTCACCTTGAAAAGCTCGTTGAGGTTGTCGCCGTTAGGACTAAACACATTCGGCACCACAAGGATCAATTTGTCGGTAAGCACTTTGATCGTTTTGGTTGTAGAATCAATACATCCAGTGCTGTTGGTGCAAATTAATTTCAGTTCGTAAGTGCCCGAATCGGGGAAGCTAATCGTTCCTGGTGCAGTAAATGCCAACAACGAATCGTTGAGGTACCATGAACAGGTTTCCCCGTTGATCGTCAGGTCGTTCACATTCACAGGAAGCACTGTGTAGCCCGAATCTACATCGGTGATAAATTCGGTGGTTACCGGTAAACCGGTGATAGCGATCTGATCGGTTGCCGTGTTGCAGAAGCCTTCCCGCGTGAGGGTATAGTTGCCTGCCACTTCCACGGTGATAGATTGCGTGTTCGATCCTGTGCTCCACTCATTGAGATCAGCGCTGGAAGATGACAATTCGAGTGGATCGCCTGGACACAAATCAGTTCCATCGAAAGCAGAAATCAGTGCAGTGGTCGAATCTACTTTTTCGATGATTACAACCAGTGGCTCACTTTCGCATGCACCAACCGTAGAGGTTACATACAGCGTATCGCTTTCTTGTGAAGTGGTGAAGGTAGTTCCAGATCCGATTGGTGTGTTCAGGTTGCTGTTGGTGTACCAATTGATCGCTCCTAATGAAGATACCGAAGCTGTCGGAATCGCTCCATCCACGCAGTAACGGTAAAGCGTATCGCCCGTTGGAACTTCTACCACCGAAAATTCTACTTCAACCGCTACAGAGTCCGACGAACAACCGTCTTGCGTTTGTTGCACGTAGTAGGTTGTTGATTGGTTATTCAATGGTGTGAAGGTGTTGCTGCTAGCCAATTCAAGCGACAAGCCTGCATCAGCAAACCATGTAACTGTTGCCCCTGCATCGCCCGAAGCAGTGAGGACTTGTGGAGCATCGCCGTTGCAATAAACAGTTTGTCCACTTACAACCGGTGTGCTTAAATTGATAATATTGAAGGTTTGACTTTCAGTGTCGACGCAGGTTCCTGAACCAACATTGTAGGTAACTGTAACCGATCCATTTTGACCTGTTACATTCAAAATTCCATTCGAAACGCCACTCCCAGCCCAGTTTCCGCCAGGTGTTCCAGTCACGAGTGTGTTGAGGTTGATCGTGCCAACATCGGCACCGCAAATGGTTCCAGGATTTGTAAATGTAGCATCCACACTCGGCGAAACGGTGATGTCTTGCGTCACTTCTGCGGGAATAGTATTACAATCGTTGGTTGGGACAACCGTGTAGGTGATTTGAATTACGCCGTTTAATCCTGCCGGATCGAAGGTGTTGCCTGTAACACCTTGACCAGTAAAGGTTCCACCGAGACTTCCTGTGATAAATGTGGTAAGGTCAACAGGCGCGCTGGTTTGACAAAACGGGCCGGGATTGGTCCATTCGGCAGAGAATGGTTCGAAAGGCGCTTGACAACCTGTGTTTCCATATGTTGGCGTTCCATCGGGCGTGAAATCGACGTAAGCGCCATTCGCACCGATATTGTTCCCATTGTTGTCGACCAAACTACCTCTTAAGTAGGTTACAGATTCGGTGCAGCCAAAAGGCCCGGATACTTGAAGAGTTAAAGTTTGTTCTTGTGGGGTACCGAGATTGTAATTCAGAAAATGCCCACCAAGAACGCCAGTTACATTGTGGTAAATAACATACAATGTGTCGGTTAAGTTTGCAAACGAATTGAGAGTAACTTCCAAACTGTAACTGGTAATAGCAATAACGCGGCTGTTTTCTGGGATGATTCCTTCGAATGGTTCAACCAAATAGCCACATTGGTTTTGAATAGTCGCATTAATCTCAACCGTTTTGGCTGCCGTGGTCGCATTTTGAACGAAACCGTTGAAAGGGAAGCCGTTTATTGGGTCCGACGGCCAAGCATTCGGCATCGTGATCTCAAGGATCGAAACAGGATTTGCCCCCGTTTTGAAACGAAACATTTCGTTGTTTCCTTCCGGACTTCCACCGCCATCGCAGGCATCTGCGAGGATACTTTCTATTTCGATGCAGTTTTGTGCAGAGGCTGTAAACCCTGAAAAAACAAGCAATACAATTAAAGCGGAGTGTAAAATTCTTAGCATACGAAAAAACATTTCGCCGACAAGTTAATTATTTTGCTGTTTAATCGATCATTAGTACGATAAATTCATTACCGATAGGACTTTGGCATTCAAGCAATTCGTCCAGAATTTCGCTACCATGAAGCAGCATGTAAGTGAAAATCGTTTCTTTTCTTTCTTGGAGTTTCCCATCGGGATAAAGGTCTGCAAACAAGGCGCGAATTCTCGTAAGGCTTTCGCTTTCGTGCTTTCTCGCTTCGCGGATAAATTTAGCGGCAAGTCGGTCGGTTTGGTGTAATAGCCTCACACCGAATGCTTCTGTGGAAGATTGCATGGAGGAGGAAATTGAGGCTGCCCGAGTTGTTAATTCATCCAACCACTGCTGAAGCTTTTCCTTTTGATCTTTCAAGGTCAAATCGCCCTGTGCGTCTTGAATTACAGCCCTTTGCTCAATTTTCACTTGCGAATCGAACAGATCTTTCGGCAACAAACCGCCATTTTCCATTCGGTGCACATTTACTGCATCCACCACCATGGCCGAATTGCGTAACAATAGGGCAGGGTAGGGCACTTGATGGGCATCGAAAACCGGTTTCAATTCGAGCCAGTAAGCCACTTCTGCTGCACCGCCAAAATAGGCAAGGTTGGGAAGAATGGTTTCTTGGTAAACCGGGCGCATCATCACATTGGGCGAAAAGCGATCAGGATAGTCGCTAATTTCCTTCGATAATTCAGCCGAATTTGACCAATTTACGCTGCCATTGTGTGTTGTAAAACCTTCACCCAACGCTACAATTCTTTCTCTCGATCCATCGCTCAGATAGAAGAAGTTGATTTCTCTTCCATTCACTTGCACACTGTAGCGCGATTCGAGTGTTTCGATTGCCTGTTGTGAGGCATGAAAACTCACTTGGTCTAGAATATCTTTCGCAATGATTGGCGCAAACTGTTGTTTCAATCTGCGATCATCTGCATCGATAACGAGCAAGCCATATTTCCCAAATAGGCCATGCGCAAGTATACGTGTTGCTTCGCTCAAATTGGTTCGAGAGTAAGCATTGTTCACCAATTGAATAATGGCTTTGGCATCTTCCGAACCTCCCGCCAATTGAGCAAATTCCTTTATCCAATCCTGCGTGTCCGAAGTGCTTAATCGTCCGGCTGCTCCTGTTTGTTCGGTTTTCCAATCCAACTTTTGGCCTTTCACCCAAGCATGGTTGATCTCCGCAATGTCGTGGTCTTCGGTCGCCATCCAAAACACAGGAACGAAATTCTTGGTTGGATGAAGTTCCTTCAGTTTCCTCGATAGAGAAATAGCCGAAAGGATCTTCAAGGCAGTGTACATCGGCCCGAGCAGGATGCCCGTTTGTTGTCCTGTGGTTACCGTAAATGTATCCGCAGAGCGCAATGAGTCGATCAGTTGAAAGGTGTTTTCGTCCTGAATGCCACATTGGTCGTACTGTTCACGAAGCACAGAAGCCAGAACTTCCCTCGAAGAGGAGGAGAAACTTTTGCGTTGCTCGATAAGCTGTGCGAACGATTCTAGCGTCGGACGAACTGCAAAGAGAGGGTCGAAAAATGGATCGCCTTTGAGGTAATCGCTGGCCATTTTTTGAATCTTGCCAGTTTCGGTAACCGTAATGCTAAAACATCGGGCTTTCATGCTGGATTGATTTACAAAGTGCTCAATTACTTCTTTACTGGTGTTCCGTAAAGATCAAATTCTTCGGCACGTTCGATGTGGATATCGGCAAAATCTCCAATGCGCAAAAACGCAGAAGAATCGGCCTTTACAAGTACTTCATTGTCTACTTCAGGCGAATCGAACTCCGTTCTTCCAATGAAATAATCGCCTTCTTTTCGGTCGAACAGCACCTTGAAGGTTTGCCCCACTTTTTCTTGATTCAAAGTGGCAGAAATGCCTTGCTGCATATCCATCACCGCTTCTGCACGTAACTGTTTGTCTTCTTCAGAAACATCATCCACCAAGGTGTGTGCATGTGTGTTTTCTTCGTGACTGTAGGTGAAAACGCCCAAGCGTTCGAATCGACTTTCCTGCACCCATTCGAGCATTTCTTGGTGATCTGCTTCTGTTTCTCCCGGGTAACCGGCGATAAGGGTCGTTCTCAAAGCAATACCAGGAACTTTTTCGCGGATAAGATTCACCAATTCGGTGGTCTTCTTGCGGGTGGTTCCACGGCGCATCGATTTGAGCATGTTGTCGCTCACGTGTTGAAGCGGCATGTC
>CAMCXT010000051.1 GCA_945883545.1 Chitinophaga pinensis
GCAGAACTTGTGCTACACATGGAATATCAGGGAAGGGGAACTGATCAGGGTGATCGCACTCGTCACAATTCGCTGCCGAATGGAAACGGGTATTCACTTGTGCCTCCATGATCATATTGATCCGATGTTCGCTTAGTTGATTCGTTGTAGAATTGACTATTGGTTACAGCATTAATATTTCCGATGGTTACCGGAAGTTCGGTACCAGGCACTTTGGCTATATTTTCAAAATTTGAACTTCCTTGCTCGGCAACGAAGAATCCGAAGATATCGTTGAAATATGTAGTGTTGGGTGGAGCAAAATTCGGATATTCTTCGGAGGCAAAAACGAAGCGAATATTGACTTGCTGATCCGATGGTGCTACAAATTCGAACTCAATTCTAGTGGCATTGTATGAAACGGGACTTCCAGTGTAGCCGATCTCTTGTATAGCATATTGCTCTAAAAGCGTGTCTGAAAAATCCCCATTCGATCCATCCATGAAAAAATCTGCGGTAGAGTTGATTTGCGGACCTACCACACCAGTTGAAAGCACGATGCCTTGCGATAAACCGATATCACCACCCCCTGTAAATCTAGCGGCACCTCCACCTTGATTGGTGAACTGCACATTGCTAATTTGAACGCAATTTCCACCTAGAATTCCTGAAATCCATTGTTGCCAATTGGATGAAGGGTCTACTTGAATGGGTTGTGCAGAAAGGCTAAACGCCAGAATTGATAATAGAAGCGTGGTAAAGTATCCCTTTTTCATATTGAGAGTATTCAATACGTTAAAGGTATCAACTTTAATTAAATTTTAACGAAAAGCGAGATTTCTTTAGGGTTAAAGTTCCTCTGCAACAACTTCTTCCACCCCTGGAACCATGCGCTTTAGCATGTTTTCGATGCCCGATTTTAAGGTTACTTTCGACGACGGGCAGCCCGAACAACTTCCTTGCAAGGCAACAGTTACGATGCCATTTTCGAATGATCTGAAAGTAATTGCGCCTCCGTCTTGTTCAACCGCAGGGCGGATATATTCCTCTAAAATCTGGGTGATGGCTTCCTCAGGTGAATTTGGCTGAATTGCTTTTGCTTCAGCTTCAACAGCATCCACTTTTTCGGGATACACTTCAATTACTGGACGTCCTTTGGTGAAATAATCTTGCAAAAACTCACGAACTGCCGATACAATCTGCGACCAATCAACCGATTGTGTTCTGGTAATTGAAACGAAATTGTTACTGAAAAACAGCGATTTCACATATCCTCCTTTGAATAATTCCTCTGCCAAAGGTGCGCCTGCTGTTTCATCAGCATTCAGATATTCAACCTGTTTCATCGGTTCAATGATCATTCGATTGGCAACAAATTTCATCACTTCCGGATTCGGAGTGGCTTCGGCATAAACTAAAGTTGGAGTAAAAGGCATAACGTAATTCTGAGCTGCAAAGATAACGTAGAATATTCTCCATAGTTCAATTGTTTTGAAAGAAGTGAAAATTGAAAGTTCTATAAAACCAGCATCCAATAGGTTGATCAATTCACTTTACATTTGAGGCGAAATGTGGAATAGAAAGAAAATTTTAATTGTCTCGATCTTGCTGGCACTTTTGGCCGTGGTTGGATTTTTTCAAGTTTCTCGATCCAAACGCGAGGTTTCAATTTCATTTTACCATTGGAAGTCAGAATTTTTTCCATCCAAGCACGATTTAAATCTGCTTCAATTATGCGAGGTCGATCAATTGTATTTGCACCTTTTTGATGTAGATAACGCTCCCGGCATGCAAGTTCCAATTCCGAAAGCCAAACTTAAATTTCAAAGCAATTTCCCTCCGGGGATAGCTGTCATTCCTACTGTCTTCATCACTCAGCGTACCTTCGAAGATGCAGGTAGTGTGAATATTTCTGAATTGGCAAAGAATATCGTACAACTTTCTCGACAAATTACCGATGCTCAAAAGCTCGTTTGGAAGGGCTTTCAGATAGATTGCGATTGGACAGCAGGTTCAAAACAGACCTATTTCTCATTTTTGGATGCACTGAAAAAAGAATTAGGAAATGAAATACCCTTATCGGTTACCATCCGTTTACATCAGATCAAATACCCCGAAAAAACAGGAATTCCACCTTGCGACAGAGGTGTTCTGATGTATTACAATATGGGTGATTTTAAAACGTATTCAAAAATCAATTCTATTTTCGATGCCAGTGTTGCGAAGCCCTATTTGGACCGATTGCGCGAATATCCAGTGAAATTAGATTATGCTTTGCCTGCCTTTTCTTGGGCAATTTTTTACAAGTATGGAAAAGTAGAAAAATTGCTTTCCGATCAGCAAATTCCTGGGCTGCTCAATTCTGGTAGTTTTATCCAAAAGGAGGATCAGTTAATTTGCAAAAACAATCTGCTGCTCAATGGAATTTACTTCCAAAGAGGCGATATTGTGAAGATAGAATCGGTTTCACCTGCATTGTGCAAAATTGCGGCCGATCAAATTGCCCCTCATGTAAATTCTAGCGATTTTCAAGTAATTTTTTATCACATTAGCTCCTCCGAAATTCAAAATTATGCACCCGCTGATATCCAAAATATCCTACATCCTTTTTATTAGTCTGCTATTTTTACCGCAAAGATCGCCCGAGGTAATCGGATGTGGAGGCGGAGATTATGAAGACTTGCGTGCGACTTCATTGTTTATTCCTGAAATGATTCAGACCAATCGGTTCGATCCTTTCTTTCTGAGTATTTACGATTATTACGGCGAATATGGGCAGAATATTCCTGGCAGAACCATCGTCGAAGGAAAATCGCAAGATGATATCAATCTGGATGAATGGACTACATATTTCCAAGGAGTTGATAGAGTTCAATTGAACGTAATTGTATATCAATTGTCGGCTTCCGCAATGGATTCGATGGCGATGGTAGCACAAAAGAAAATAGTAAATGCCTCTGGAATTTATCGAAATGCAGTTGGGAAGTCTCAGTGGTTAGAAGGATTTAAATACTTGAAATTCGCCAAGCAGATCGAAAAAGCTGTTTACACCAATCCTTGGAGGTGGCAGGAAGATCCTATTGATACACTTGCCTTGCAAAAATTAAAGATTCAAGGCTTGAAAGATTACAATGCTTGTAAAACCGACTTCTTGAAATTGCGCTATGGATTTCAAGTGGCTCGTTTGAATTACGCTGTAGGAAGTTATGCAGAAGGAATTGCATTTGTTGAGAAGAATTACCCCTTCAAACCAGAACAAGGATTTATGTATTTCCGCACCCATGGCTACGAAGCAGCTTGTCATGTGCGAATAAAAAATTACCCAAAAGCCAATTTGTGGTATGCGCGTTTGTACGATTTGGGTGAGACATATAAATTTGAAGCTTACCAAAGTTTCCATCCACTAAATGATGCAGAATGGTCGCAAACATTGGCTTTGGCCGAAACTCCACGCGATCAAGAATTGCTGTGGCATTTGTTCGGTGTGTATGCCGATCCCATTCGAGGCATGAAGGAAATTGAGAAAGTAAATCCAAAATCCGATTTACTTCCACTGTTGTTGGTAAGGGCTGTGAATATTGCAGAATTTAACTTGTTTGATGATTATAGTGATTCAAACAATGATTATGCATTTGTTACAAATCAGAATTTACCTACAGAATTCACAAGCGATCCATTGTATTCGTGGAGTACAATCAAGAAAGACAAATTCAGTGTATTGCTTAGTACAATTGAATCGATTGCAGCCAAACGCAAAGACGATCAAGGCATTTGGTTGATGTCGGCAGCATTTATGTATTGGCTCAATGGCGATTTAGACAGTTGCCTTGAATTTACTGCTGCCGCCGAAAATGCAGGAAAAGGCAATTTTATGATTCAAGCACAAGCAGCTATTCATAAATTGCTCATTCGATTTGGAAAAATTAATCAAGTTTCGCCTCAGGATGAAGCAGATATTTTAAAATTAATTTCTCAATTACAGGTTGGAGAGTACGGAGTAGAAAGACATGCGAATGCTCTGAATTATGTGCTCAATAGAATGAAGCCACTGTACTTAAAACTGGAAAATCCAATTATGGCAGAACTCGTAAATCCTGATATTTATTCTTATTACAAATCTGATGAAACTGTTCAAGGTATGATTGATTTTATGAAAATCACCGATCATTCTCCTTTTAGGCAATATCTCATCGAGCGCTACCCTGTGAAAATTGAGGAATTATATGATGTTCAGGCTGTAAAAGAGATTTATAATTATGATTTTAAATCAGCGCAGAGCATTTACAAAAATCATCCTAAGGCAGGTATGGACACCTTGTTTGGAAATCCATTTAACATGAGCATCAACGATTGTCATGACTGCGATCATGCACGAGTTCAAAAGGTGAAGTATTCAAAGCGCACTTTTGTAGATAAAATGATCGAACTCAAAGAAAAGGGCGATCAAGAAAAGGATCCAAAGGAACGCGCCAACAATTATTTCCTTTTTGCCAATGGATTGTATAACATGACTTATTATGGAAATGCGAGATATGTTTCTTCAACTCCAGTGGAATGGAATTATGGAGATTCAAATCGATTTAGCGGTTACAGCGAAGAAAAGCGCGTAAACACAAGTTATTACGATTGCTCAATGGCCGAATCGTATTATTTAAAAGCATTAGAATTGTCGACCGATAAAGAATTTCGTGCTAAAATGATGTGGATGGCTGCAAAATGCCAACACAATCAATGGCTCGAATCTTCCTATGTTTACAATGTTACCGGCGATTTTAGCTCAGGGGAACATTTTGCTGCAATGAAGAAATTATACTACGACACAAAGTATTTTCAAGATGTAATTAACGAATGCGGTTATTTTTGTCAATACATAAATCCAGGACAAAAAAGCTGTATTAAAAACAAAGAATAATCAAAGGTTTTTCTATTTGTGGAGTAGGGGATTGGCCTTATTCCTCGTCCTCGATTTTAATGGATTGTTCGTCTTGAATCGACATAGACGGCGTTCCATTAAAATCGGTCACTTTGCCCGTTACATAAATCGTTTTGCCAATGAGTTCCTCGTGTGGTAAATAACTGAAATTGGTCAACTGGTCCTTGAAAATACTCACAGTGAAAATTTGATTTGGAAATGATTTGTCGAGATTTAAAAAGACATTTCCTTTCGAAGATAATTTTGTGCTCACAACAGTACCGCAAACAGTGATGGTTTCGTTCTTTCCGGCATATAATTTCGCTTGCACAGTATTGAAGTGATTTCTTGGCAATGATGTTGGATCCAATGGTTTTGCATCTGTCATTTCTTTGGGAGCCATAAACAACTTTGGATCCTTCATCGCCTCAAGCAATTGTTCCTCATCATCTGGTAAATTGGGAAAGAAATTAATACCTGTGAGTTTTTCTAAACTATCGATGCTCACAGCATAATATTCGGCTGGATATTCACATTTTTTATTGGGCATTAAAAAGGCCACTGCACATTTGTTTTTCCGATCCACAGCCATTTTGTAGTAATAAGCTGGAATTGAGGGTTTGTGGATGGCTCTTTCAACACGCGGTAAGCCATCTCTCAACAAAGGACCAGTTACAATCATTACGGGCGTTTGGTTTCTTTCTGCGTATGATCGTGTCATGTCTTCCAATTTTGCCCAGCTAATTCTGTTAAAATCGGCCAATTGTGGCGACATATTAGAATAAAAATAACTTTCAGAAAGTGCTTTTGCCGACCATCGGAAATCGGCTGAAGGTGCAAGATGGCCGCGATCAAAGCCAAATCCGTCGTATTTTATATTGCCATCTGCCAGCGTGTCGCGGATGAAATAATCACGGTCGTTACAACTGCCGGATTTTACCATTGGATCTGGTCTGAAATCGTTGCTGCGACCTATACTCCCAAATTTCACATCGGGCGACACAACGTGTGCAACCCAAATGGCTTGTTCGTGTTTTTCGCTGTAAACCAAACTCATAAGAGCATGCTTCACCAATTCGTCTTGTGGCGCCAATTCTGGCAATCCCCATGAATTTATTTCACTGCTCCAATAATTTAATTTGAGATCTTCTAATTTTGTTTTTAATTCAGTTTCTTGGAAATTCAAATTCTCAATTTCCTTGTTTATCTTCTCTATTTCTGCAGGATAGATAACCTGTGAAAACAAATTTAATTGAGTGAAAATCGTAACGAGTAAAACCAAGAATTTATGCATTGTAACTTATTGTTGATTATTTTTTAAAAAGAAATGTCAAAATATCAGGAAATCTCTTCGACCAACTTTCCTCATTGTGCGCTTCGCCGGTATACTTCGAAACGAGTATATTCCCTGTCGGAAAGCCCTTATTCATGAGGTAACTTGAAGCTAAATCTTGATATGGTTCATACAAAGCATCTAAGGTTTCAGTGCCAAAATCAAAATACAATCTGTAAGGAGGATTCACAGGTATTTTTTCATTCATCCAAGCAATTATAGCTGTTGGTATGGATGGATTATTTTGTTTTAAACAAACTGGCCAATGCGTTGATACACATGCCGCAGCGCCAAAATAATCTGGGTATTTAATTATGGTATACAACGAAATTAAACCACCCATACTTGATCCCGCAATAAATCGATTTTCTTTATTGCTCAACGTTCTGAAGTCTTTGTCAATTCTAGGGATTAATTCATTTACCAAGAAATCTGTATAATTATCCGACAATGGTTTTCCGCCACGTTCATTGACAATTATATCCTGCAATCCCGCCGACATTTGATAAAATGGTTCTTCGGGCATATATTCTTGAAATCTTTTTGGTGAATTCCATATTCCAACAACAATACACTCATCAATTATCCCTTTTTCTGAAAGCGATGTGATAGCTTCATCCACTCTCCATTCTTTACCTCCGTAAGAAAGTCGTTCATCAAAAAGATTTTGTCCATCATGCATATAAATAACAGGAAATCTCTTTGTTGAATCCTTTGAGTAATTTTTGGGTAACCAAACATCTACATTTCTTGCTTCAATTTTATTCCACGAAAGCCCTGTTAAACGTACGATTTTACCTGCTGAGGGAACAGGTAATTGAGCCATTATTTGAATTGTAATGCAGAATAATGTCGTAAATAATGAAATTGGTTTCTTCATGACCTCAAGAATTGAATTTCAAATTTATTGATTTAATTGGTTTGGGCGACTGCCGGATGATTTCTTCAAATCCTATAAACATTATTGCTCCGGCACCCGGTTTTCCGCGTTGCACGGCAACTTGCTTCAATCCGTGTCGCAATTTCTCTATGAAGTGATTATTGCTGATCATTTCAGCATACAGTTTCAATAGTGATGTGTTTGCCATTCAATTCAATTACATCTCCAACTTTTTTCCCTTTGAGCAGTTTTCCAACAGGCGAATCCATCGACACGATGTTCACTTTGAGGTCTTCAATCATTACACTTCCCAATGAAATTGAAAGATACATCCAGCCCAATGTGCTATAAATCAAACTCCCCGCCTGGACCACATTAGAAGAATCTGTTTCGATGATCTTTATAAGATCGGCCATTTGTTTCTCAGCTTCTGATATCCTTCGACCGATCATTTCTCTTTCTTGTTGTACCATTTCACGCGCAGTTTCATGTTTGTCGCCAGCGCTGCTTTTGGTATCTGATTCTGCAGATGCCTTAGCAGATTTTTCATCTGCAATTAAGTTATCAATTCGATGCTTGAGTAATTCTTGGCATGCGCTTTTTACTTGTTCCTTCAACTTTTCGGTCGACTCCTTCATAAGCCCGAAACATACTGAATTTATTCGTTTTTCATACAATTATCTCTAACATTTTGATTTTTATGTTGCTCGATTGAAAATTGTTTTTAACT
Source organism: Chitinophaga pinensis (assembly GCA_945883545.1). GTDB lineage: Bacteria > Bacteroidota > Bacteroidia > M30B66 > M30B66 > CAMCXT01. The sequence goes on from CAMCXT010000051.1 coordinate 7,835, forward strand.
TCATTTTTCTAAAACCTTCACTATGCGGAAATTTATACTATCACTTTTGCCGGTGTTTTTTACATGTTGTTTAGCACAAGCTCAAACACCTTATGGAGTTTACCAAATCCCATTTGCTCCAGAAACATTTGACCCAGTCAATATTGTTAGTTTGAATGATGATCAGTATTCCGATATTATTGATATCGGTTTTCCATTTGTGTTTTTCGGTCAGTCTTACGACAGTTTGGTGATTTCATCGAACGGCTATGTTCGTTTTCAATTGCAATATGCTGGTAATTTCTCAGATTTTTCTGTGAATCAGTCATTGCCTGATCCAACAGCTCCCTTAGATGCAATCTTCTTGTCTTGGTTTGATCTTTTCCCAAGTGGTCAGCCGATTATATCCTATGCAACATTAGGAACGGCTCCTGAAAGGGTTTTTGTGGTGAACTATAACAATGTCCCTTATTTTGGTTGTAATCAAACATTGTACAATGGGCAATTGAAACTTTATGAAGGATCAAATAATATTGAAATGCATATTACTTCACGGCCATTTTGTGATAATGGAGGAGGTTGGTCAAATCTAGCTATTCAAGGAATTCAGAATATGGATGCATCGCAATCATACCACGTTCCAGGAAGAAACAACAATGCAGTGTGGCAAGCTTCTAATGATGCATGGCGTTTTGATCCAGATACTGTGAATGCTCCAAGTAGCTTCTTGAATGGCCGTGTAATCGCCGATTTTAACGGTAACTGTGTGTTGGATGAGAACGATTATGCTATCCCTGGCCAAGTGTTGATCCGTGATGCAAACCAAGCATTCACAACAACCAATCAATCTGGAGCATATAGTTTCGAAACGGTAACCGGTAGCTATCAAGTTGGATTTAATGGATTAACAGCTAATCTTCCATTTGGAACCGTTAACTGTCCAGTAAATGCTACTTACAATGTAGAATTAACTGAATCTGGTGAAGTTGCAGATAGTCTCGATTTCTTTATTTATCCAGATTCAAGCTGCGCAGATCCACAAATCACAATATCGCCGATGGGCCCTTTTAGACGTTGCGCAGGAAACGACAATCATCAAGTGGTTTTCATCAACAACCACGGCATGCTTCCAATCCAAGGATATTCTGTATCGGTAACTGTTCCTGATTCATTGTACTTGTACAATACAGTTCCTGCATACACTTCTCAAGATGGTAACACATTTACATGGAACTTCACAGATACTTTGGTTTACGGTGAATTAACAACCATTCATTTATATGACTCGTTAAGTTGTTATGCAACTGATGGTCTGTTAAAATGCATTTCAGCAACAGTAACAGCAGTTGGCGATTGCGATGAAACAAACAACCTTGGTGATGTTTGTCAAATCGTGAATGGTTCTTACGATCCAAACCACATTCAATTGTTAACTGCGCCTCCAACGCCACAGTATGTATATAGTATGGAAGTTGAAGGTGATGAGCAATGGTATACTTATCGTATTCAATTCCAAAACACTGGAACGGCTCCAGCTCAAACTGTAGTTGTTACTGATGTTTTGCCGTCATTTTTCGATATTTATTCAGCTGAATTGTTAGGCTCTAGTCACAATTGCTCAATGGTGAATGAAGGAAATGGTACTTTTAAATTTGTACATTACAATATCAATCTTCCTGATAGCTCTGAAAATTTTGCTGCAAGTATCGGTACGGTTGTCTTTAAGGTTAGAGCATTTCAAATGTTATTCCCTGGACAAGAAATTCTTAACCGTGCAAGCATCGTTTTTGATGTTAATGAGCCTGTTATTACAAACGATGCAATTTTCGGAGTTCCGCTTCCAGAAGGTTTGCAAGATTTGACTAGCGGTTTCAATTTTTATCCAAACCCTGTTGATCAAACGTTAATCATTCAATCTGAGCTTAACAAAGGAACAGTTCAATTAACTGATATCAGCGGTAGAATTATTGTAAGTCAGCCAATAACAGGCAAGCAAACATCTATTGAAACTACTCAAATTCCATCAGGTGTTTATTTCATTGAATTGCTTGCTGAAAACAGAAAATTGTCAAATCAAAAATTGATCATCGCTCACTAGTCCTTGATCTTTAGAATCAATTATCCCTCGGTTCATTTGGAACGGGGGATTTTTTTTTGAAGTTATTTAGGGTTTAATGATGTTTGAAATTGTTTGCTTTTGATTCATCATATTCTATTTCTTTTCGGAAATTGCTGAATTAAAATATTTACGATCAAAACAAATTCGCAAACCAACTGGATGAAGTTAAATCTACCATCACTAATACTCGGTCTAATCATCGCTAGCCTTTTGGGAGCTTCGGATTTGATCGCACAAAGTCCAGTGCCAAGTGGAATCAATTACCAAGCGATCGCTAGGAATGGTGCAGGAAGCGTTTACTTCAATCAAGACATTGGCGTCCGAATTTCCATTTTACAAGGAACGAACCCTGGAGTAATTCAATATTCAGAACGGCATACCGCAACGACCAATGTTTTTGGTTTATTCACTTTGAAAATCGGTGGTGGAACGCCATTAACAGGATCATTCAACGACATCACGTGGAATACAGCAAATCAATATGTAAAAGTTGAAGTAGACCCAACAGGAGGTACCAATTATACGGATTTAGGTTCAAATGAACTTCTGTCCGTTCCTTATGCATTTTATGCTCAATCATCTGGTACTGGTGGAACTCCTGGTCCGCAAGGTATTCAAGGAGAAACGGGCCCTGCTGGTCCTCAAGGTCCCGCTGGTCCTGGAGGTGGACTGAATTGTTGGGATCTCGATGGTGATGGAAATCAAGATGCGGCTGAAGATATTAATGCAGATGGCAACTGGGATGCACTCGACTGCCGTGGAATAGACGGAGTTGCTGGTCCTCAAGGCCTCACAGGAGCTCAAGGTCCCGCTGGTCCTGGAGGTGGACTGAATTGTTGGGATCTCGATGGAGATGGAAATCAAGATGCAGCTGAAGATGTTAACTCGGATGGCAATTGGGATGCACTCGACTGTCGTGGAGTAGACGGAGTTGCTGGTCCACAAGGTCCAGCCGGTCCAGGTGGTGGACTGAATTGTTGGGATCTCGATGGAGATGGAAATCAAGATGCAGCCGAAGATATTAATTCGGATGGCAACTGGGATGCACTCGACTGCCGCGGAGTTGACGGAGTTGCTGGTCCTCAAGGTTTAACTGGCCCTCAAGGTCCCGCTGGTCCTGGCGGTGGCCTGAATTGTTGGGATCTCGATGGAGATGGAAATCAGGATGCAGTTGAAGACATCAATGCAGATGGAAATTGGGATGCACTCGACTGCCGTGGGGTAGACGGAGTGGCTGGTCCTGCGGGTCCACAAGGTTTAACTGGAGCACAAGGTCCAATTGGCTTGACCGGTCCCGCCGGTCCAGGTGGTGGACTGAACTGTTGGGATCTTGATGGTGATGGAAATCAGGATGCAGTTGAAGACATTAATGCAGATGGCAACTGGGATGCACTCGACTGCCGCGGAATAGACGGAGTGGCTGGTGCTGCGGGTCCACAAGGTTTAACTGGAGCGCAAGGTCTAATTGGCTTGACTGGTCCTGCTGGAGCAAACGGAGTTGCTGGCCCCGCTGGTCCACAAGGTAATGACGGTCCTGCAGGTCCCGCCGGTCCACAAGGTCCAATTGGCTTAACAGGTCCATCAGGCGCTCAAGGAATCGATGGTCCTGCCGGTCCTGCTGGCGCACAAGGCCCGATAGGCTTAACTGGTCCCGCTGGTCCTGGCGGTGGCCTGAATTGTTGGGATCTCGATGGAGATGGAAATCAGGATGCAGTTGAAGACATCAATGCAGATGGAAATTGGGATGCACTCGACTGCCGTGGAATAGACGGAGTTGCTGGCCCACAAGGTTTAGCCGGTCCCCAAGGTCCAATTGGATTAACTGGTCCTGCTGGAGCAAACGGCGTTGATGGTGCACAAGGTCCAATTGGCTTGACTGGTCCCGCAGGTCCAGGTGGTGGATTGAACTGTTGGGATCTCGATGGGGATGGAAATCAGGACGCTTCAGAAGATATTAATGCAGATGGCAATTGGGATGCACTCGACTGCCGCGGAGTAGACGGAATGGCTGGTCCCTCTGGTCCACAAGGTCCAATTGGTTTGACAGGTCCTGCAGGAACAAACGGCGTTGATGGAGCCCAAGGATCGATCGGATTAACTGGTCCTGCTGGTCCACAAGGTCCAATTGGTTTGACAGGTCCCGCTGGAGCAAACGGCGTTGATGGAGCCCAAGGTCCGATAGGTCTTACCGGAGCCCAAGGCCCAATAGGCTTAACTGGTCCCGCCGGTCCACAAGGAATTCAAGGAATCCCGGGAACAGCAGGAAACGCATGGCAACTCACAGGAAATGCAAATTCTGGATCGGAAGCTGAATTCCTGGGCACAACCGATGTATCTCCATTAAAATTAAAGGTGAACAACCAAAACTCAGGTCGAATTGATGAAACCGGCAATACGAGTTTCGGGTATTTGGCAAATCCGACTTTGATTTCTGCTACTGGATACAATACAGCTATTGGCACACAAGCAATGGTCGACAATGCTACCGGAGTAAGCAATACTGCTTTAGGCTATAGGTCGTTGTTTTCATTAACATCAGGCAACTTAAATACTGCTGTAGGTTACCAGAGCTTGTTTGAAAATGAAGCAGGTATTCAAAATACTGCAATCGGAGCAAGAGCTTTGTATTTCAGTAATTCGGGCGACAACAACACTGCGCTAGGCTACAATGCACTTTACAATAATTTTGGCGGTGATGACAATACTGCAGTTGGGAATTTTTCATTGAGCAATAATTTTAATGGGAATGCAAATACAGCTATAGGTCGGCAGGCGCTATTTTCCAATGCACAGAATTTCAACACTGCGGTTGGTTACCAAGCGCTTTTTAGTAATTCTGGAGGGACAAATAATTCTTCAATAGGCTACCAAGCCGGTTATTTTACTTCAAGCGGGTCGTTCAATACTTATTTAGGTAATCAAGCTTTCTACAACAATTCAACTGGAGCTAAAAATGTTGGTATAGGATCGTCAGCTGGTCTAGCCAATACTTCTGGATCTTTTAATATTGCCATAGGCGAAGGGTCTAATTTTACCTTGAATAATTTACAAAATGCAGTAGCAATTGGTTATACATCTGTTGTGGATGCATTTAATTCTGTTCGCATAGGAAACACTAGCATGGTGAGTATTGGAGGGCAAGTTGGTTGGACTACCTTTTCAGATCGTAGAGTGAAAACTAATTTTCAAGAGGATATTCCCGGCTTGACATTTATAACAAAACTACGTCCCGTTTCATATAATTATAATCTTGCAAAGGAGGCAGAATTGCTTGGTTTAATTGATACTTCCAATTGGTTAGGTAAATATGATATTGAGAAAATTAGATTCTCAGGTTTTATTGCCCAAGAAGTTGATAGTGCTGCAAACTCAATTGGTTATTCATTTAGTGGGGTAGATAAACAAGGGAAAATTGTAGGATTGCGGTACCAAGAATTTGTTGTGCCATTAGTTAAATCCGTGCAAGAGCTTTATATGGAATCTATCTCAAAAGATGAAGAAATCATTAAGCTCCAAGAACAGAATGCGAATCAAGAATTGCGAATTAAGGCGCTAGAGCAGAAACTTCAAGAAATTCTATTGAGAGATAATTAATAAAAAAAGCCGCATTTCTAGAGCGGCTTTTTTATTTGGAGAGAATAAACAAATCAAAAACCTCTCATGATCCCAAACTGAAGTCCTATTGAATTGTATCGTTGATTTATGCTTGAGTTTTTATTAAATGTCGACTGCAAATTAAATCGGTAGTTGGGTTGTAGAAACAATGAAGTTTTCTCATTGATCATCCAATTAAAAGTACCGCCAATTCTCCCACTCACTATTGTTTTCCGCAGAGAATTGTTATTTACTAAGTTAAATACTTCATTCAATTCTGGACTTAAATAAAATCCTCTTGTTGCTCTCAAAAAGCCCAATGAAGCACCTGTATTAATGGAAACTGAGAGATTACTATTGCTGTAAATCGTATAGCCGAAAATTAAAGGAATCTCAAAATAAGAAAGCATTGTCTTGCTGTTGAACGTGCTCAAGTCTTTTTCTATCTGACCTTTTTCGAAGGTTGTATCGTTTACAAGTGTGCTATCACTGAAATAGGAAGTGTTTGTTAGATTAAATTCATTTCCTTGGTTATAGTAGAAAACTGAATTTGTAACACTATCAGTAAAATAGTTAACAATAGGATTAATCTTTTCAATATCTCCCAATAACCAATTTGAATACTTTATTTGTTCACCATATTGATTTAATTCAATTCCGGTGGAAATTCCAATTCTTTGTTTTTTTATCCCAATATGCAAGCTGTAAGATGAAAACAATGCAGCAGACTCCTCAACATTTCTTCTCAATACATAATCCGGGTAAACCGAAGAAGATAAACTACTGTTGATGTAATTAACTCCCGCGCTGGCTTTAATGAATAAAGATTTATTTGTTTTTTTGTTATTGTCGGGAAGTACGATTGTAGAAAGGCTTGTTAATTCCTCAGGCTTCATTAATGCTAGATATTCAACATCAGAATTAGAAGCAGAAACAATTTGAGTTTGAATTGTTTTTAGGTTAAACAAATCATTAGCACTTGTAGATTGTAATTTTGAAGAATTGCCTATTTCAGTGAAATTCTCAATTTGATTTAAGTTTTCAGTGTTATCTTGCTTATTTAACGTTTGATTGTTTGCTATGACATTGCTACTTGAATTTGCATTCAAAACCAAATCCTGATTTTCATTCTTGCCTATGTTTTTACTTTTTGACGAACTATTGGAAGATACTGCAGAATTCTCATTTAAGGGATTCTCATTCTTGTAATTATCGCGCTTATTTGTGTTTTCTATCTTCTTTGAAAGAATCTCGGTATTATTTTCTTGATTAACACTTTCGGATATTGCCTGGTTTTTTGAATCAATTGGCGAAGTTGATTTTTGCTGATAGGTTAAATCATTTGCTGATTTTTCAATGCTATTCTGGTGTGTAGCTTTTAATTCAAATGCTACACCTTCATTTGATTGAGTAACTTGTTTTGATTCAACTTTTCCGGATGCTGAATTCAAATAAAAATAGCCCAATATGCTGCCTACTAAAGCAATCAGAAGACCGAAGACGATTGTTTTCATAAAAGAAGTCCAACCTCTTTTCTTTTGAAAGTGTTGGTCGAGAAGATTTTCCGCTCCGGGCCAGAAATCTTCGATATTGTATTTTTTGTCGTCGGTCATTACAGTAGACTTTTTTGCTTACTTAACAGAACTTGCAATTTTTGTTTCGCTCTGAAATAGTGAACTTTTGATGTGTTTGTAGAAATATTGAGTAACTCTCCAATTTCTTCGTGTTTATAGCCATCGATTGCATAAAGATTAAATACGGCTTTACTCATTTCAGGTAAAGTGTCGATAGCTCTTTGAATGATTCCAAGATTTTCATTCCAGAATGTTCTATCATCTGAGTAACCATGATCGGTTTTTAGCATTTCTGCTTCATCCTTCAGGTCTATGGTTTCCCGGTATCGTTTGTTTTTTCTAAACTCATCGATAATATGGTTGATGGCTATCCTTTTCATCCAATGAAAGAAAACCAGGTCATCGTATTTTTGAATAATCACTTCCATCGATTGGATAATCTTTAGGAAGCTCATATTAACCGCCGACTTTAATTCATCATCGTTTTTATAATATCGACGGCAGATGCTAATTAAGTCATCAAAACACCACTGGTACAAAGTGAAATGTGCCTTTCGGTCATTTCCTTTGCACTGCTGCAGAAGCGTGAGTGGTGGATTTTCCATTGAATAAAAAAAGGCATTTCACCCCAAATTGAAGTGAAATGCCTCCTAAATGAATTATTGTTTTACAATCTTCTGAACGAATTTACGTCCATTGTTATCGATAACATTCAACATGTAAATTCCAGCTCCGAGCTCGGAAGTGCTGATTGTGTTGAGTTGATTGTTGATTCGTCCACTTTGAATAAGTTTTCCATCGATAGAAACGATTTCAAATCTTGTGTTATCATCAGCATCCACAGAAATAGAAATTGTTTCGTTGAAAGGATTAGGGTAAACCTGGAATGCTAGGTTAGCCGCTTCTTCCATGCCTGTTACAGAATATCCTGTGATAGTAGCTGGACTTTCAACATTAATTACAAATCCTGCAGCGCTCAAACGACCACCGATCAAACCATCGTCACCAACAATAACTGAATCGCAGTATGTAGAAGTACATCCATTGGCGTTAGTAACAGTCAAGCATAGAACGTAGCTTCCTGTGCTTTCGATAGTCATTGTTGGATATGCACCTGTAGCTGAAATGGTAAATAAGCCTGATGAAATTGTCCAGTTAAAAGTTAAATCATTGCCTGAAGTAGTATTTACTACCGATACAGCGAATGGATTTTCTTGGCTGATCACAAATCCTGCGTAGCAAGAAGTATCATTCGGGATCACATTCGATTCAGGAATGTAAACTTCTTGACAAGTATTTTGAAAGCAGTTCTCAGATGTTACAGTTAGACAAACATTGTAAGTTCCAGAAACTTCATACTGGTGGTAAGGATAAATTTCAGTTGAAGTTGCTCCATCACCAAAATTCCAAGAATACGTATCGTTAGCGTTTGTATTTCCAGTTGGGATATAGAATCCTACCAAAGCTGAAGTAGATGCATAGAAATCAGCACTACAGTCTGAAGGTGTAACGGTTGTATCGCCTGGTACTGTTACTATTACACAGTTGTCGCAAGTAAATCCACCACCTGTAATGTTCATACAAACTTCATAGGTGCCTGGGTTAGCAAACATGTGGTCAACAGTCGAACCTGAAGCAGTTGTTCCATCTCCGAAAGACCAAGTTGGTGTGTAATTCGCACCTGGTGTAGAGAATGTGAACATGTTGTTCGCTGGACTTTGGTAATACTCAACTGGGCAACTTGGATTTTGACTGTCTACCTGTACGGTAATGGTTTGCGTTGAATTACAAACGATGTTAGTATCTGGTCCAATGCCGAATACCATCAAAGTCACATTGTCAACAGTTGTTTGATTGTAGGTAGTATTGATAGTATAACCCGATTGAGAAGTTTGTCCACTGCTGAACATCCAATAGAATGTAAATTCATTTGGAGATAATCCTGCAGGTGCAGTTAGAGTAACATTACCATCACCGTTTGGAGAGACTACGGCGTTGAATTCGCAAGTTTGAGCACTTGCCGTGATTGCTGCTATCATTAACCCGATAGTAAGGCTTAGTAATTTTTTCATGTTCATAGGTTTTTTATGTTTCTGCTGTTAAGCACGTTTCTGCAAAAATAATGGTTTACAAGGAGAAGATGTTTTTTTAGAAATACAGGTTAAGTGTCAGGTAAATAGTTGATTATAATTTATCGGGGCGTCAAGAAACATGATTTTATACCAAGCTAACTGCATTGATAGACATATAATTCGATTAGAATTCTTGACAGAGAACCTGGTTGATCATATTTGTCAGAAACAAGATGCTATTACTCGACGAGATTTCAGATTTCATCGAATCGTAGAATTCGTGAATTCGAAAGTTAGGTCTCCTTGCGAATAGGGTTTTGAATTTTAATTAAATGACGCACAGATTTTTACTGCGTTTTATAGCGGCTATTTAAAATTAATTTGGACAATTCATGCTGAATGTGCAGGGAAAACCCAACGATCCCCTTCCCAAGGGGCAATTTAATTTTCTATTAAACCATCAACAAATATTAACCGATTATAATCGATTATATCCGTTTCAATAGGGTTTTGAATTTTAATTAAATGATGCACAGATTTTTACTACGTTTTATAGCGGCTATCTAAAATTAATTTGGAAAATTCATGCTGAATGTGCAGGGAAAACCCAACTATCCCCTTCCCAAGGGGCAATTTAATTTTCTAATACCTCACCAACAAATATTAACCGGTTATAAACGATTATATCCGTTTCAATAGGGTGCGTGATTTTTACTTTATACTAAAAGTTGCTTATATAAAAATACCTGTAATCAAATTTTGAGTTTGAAAATAAGCCATTAATTGTTCTGTGAATACCCTAGGATCTTTTTCCCAAGGGGCAATATAAAACGTTGCGGATTCTTGTTCAGATTTTAACTGTGATTATATCCGTTTCAAGAGTGATTATAATTTATAACTTTAAAAGTTAATTCTCAAAGCAGTGCTAAGGTGAGTCTACAATTCAATAGTAGCCTTCATTGGTTTTGTATTCACGAAAATGGGTACTAACACTCTTTTTCTTTTAGATGTTTAAGCATAAATTGGAAAAAATTAAGATGTCCTATGAAAAATAATTTTCCTATTATATGGTCTATGAGTTTGGCTGTGAGAGACAATAAAGGCAAGCTGATCAGAATGTCAGGCTCAAATCAGAATGTTACTGAATACATAAAAAACGAGCAGAGATTAAACAAAAATATCGCTCTATTAAACTATACGCAAAAAATTGCAGGCATTGGAAGTTGGGAACTTGATTTAATAACCAATGAAGTATTTTGGACAGAAGAGCTATACAACATGTTTGGTTTCGATTCTACACTTCCTCCGCCACCGTACACCGAACATATGAAGCTTTTTACTCCAGAAAGTTGGGAGAGATTGTCTTCTGCATTAAATCTCACCAAAGAAAAGGGTATCCCATATGAATTGGAATTAAAAACAATCCGAAAGGATGGTGGCGAAGGGTACATGTGGGTTCGTGGCGAAGCTGAATTTGATGCAAACGGAGACAAAACCCACATTAAGGGGGTAGCACAAGATATTACAGAAAGAAAACTTGCAGATGAAAAATTAAGGATCAATGAAGAAAGATGGCAATTTGCTATTGAAGGTAGCGGTGATGGAATTTGGGAATGGAAACCACAAGAGAAAAAGACTTTTTATTCAAACCGCTGGTTAGAAATGTTAGGATATAAACCAGAAGAGTTTACTGACAATGATTATGAATGGAGTTCTAGATTACATCCAGATGATGTTGCATTTACATTTGCTGAAATCTCACAAAATTTATCAGGACAAACAGATTCTTTTAACCATGAATATAGAATTAGAAATAAAGAAGGGAACTATGTATGGATGTTAAATAGAGGCAAAGTAGTTGAGAGAAATGCAAATGGTGAAGCAATAAGGGTAGTCGGATCTCACTCCGACATTACCAAATTAAAGAAAACAGAACAATTAATAAAAGTAAACGAAACACGTTTGAGTCTAGCTGTTAAAGCTGGTGGTGTAGGAATTTGGGATTGGGATATTGTATCGGATAAACTCACGTGGGATGATCAAATGTTCATTTTGTATGGAGTTGATAAAAATGCTTTTTCAAGCGCATATGATGCTTGGGTTAATGGTGTATATGAAGCTGATAAACAAAGAGGTAATGAAGAAATTCAAATGGCTATTAATGGCGAAAAAGACTTTAATACTGAATTCAGGGTTCAATATTCAGATGGTAAGATTAGAAATATAAGAGCCCTTGCAACGGTATTAAGAGATAATGAAGGCAAAGCTGTTCGGATGATAGGAACTAATTGGGACATCACAGCTGAAAAAGAAGCTGCAGTGCAAGTTGCGGCCAGAGAAGAAGCAGAAAAAGCAAACAAGGCAAAATCTGAATTCCTCGCTAATATGAGTCACGAAATCCGCACACCACTTAATAGTGTTATTGGATTCACTGACTTACTGAAAAAAACACAGCTTTCTATAGTTCAACAGCAATATGTAAACAGTGCCAATGTTTCCGGGCACGCCCTATTGGGTCTCATCAATGACATTCTTGATTTTTCCAAAATTGA